>JANPKF010000200.1:0-7489 GCA_031425895.1 Caulobacteraceae bacterium
GCACTGGGCGCGTTTCCCGACCATGGGCAAGTGGAGCATGTCTGGCCAGGACAGGTATGAGACCCTCACCGCCGACTTCGACTGCGTCGCCCGCGCCAGCGGCCGCCTGAGCTGCACCCCGACCGGCGGCATCGGACCGGACAAGTTCCAGGCTGCAGCCAGCGAGGCCATGGCCAAGGCCAAGGTGATGAGCGCCAACGGCGGTCCGGTCGAGGGCCAGCGCTTCACCTGGTCGGTCTCGGTTCAGCGCCAGAACTGGTGCTCGCCGGGCCGGGAAGAAATCTTCCAGGACAGCGAAACCCCCGGCCAGATCGGCCGCTGCTTCCCGAGCCAGGTTCAGGTCCGCTAGGGCCGCGCTTAACGAAGCGGCCAACCATTATAGACCGATCACGCGCCGTCGAGGGCTGGCGATCGGGCTAAGCCCTTGAAATTGCGTGCCTGGCCTGTGGGTCGTGGCGCTGCGACTGTAGCCCCGGGCGTAGGTCGGCCTGTAGGCCGACTGTCGCCGGATGTGGCCCGGTTTCTGCCCGTGTCGGGCTACGGTTTAGCGGCGGCGCGTTCGATCCGTTTTGGGTCGAAAAATGATATGTCTAGACATATTCATGTCGCGGCGCCGGCGCTTCAGCAGCCGCCGCTCTCGGTGGCGTCGTACTGCGGCAGGTAGCGGAAAGCGATACGGAAGTCCCCGCGCGGCGGGTCGTAGCCGTTCATCCAGTCGAAGCGGCCAAGATATTCGCGCTTGCCCGGGCAGGCTGACGTGCTGACGCAAGCCTTGAGCATGTTCAGGGCGAAGGGGTCGATCTGGCCGCAGTCCTTCTCGCTGACCAGCAGGAAGAGGTCCTGCTGGTCGAGATAGAGATTGAGACTGTTATTGCCGATCTGGCCGCCGCCGTCGTTGAGGGTCATCGACTGGGACGCGCCTGAAGGCAGGGTCAGGATCAACTTTCTGAACGACGTGCCGACCCGATTGTGATCGGTCCGTTCCTGGACCGACAGCTTCGCGCCGCTGAAGCCCAGCGGCGCGGTCGCCGTCTGCACCGGCAAGGCGCCCCAGGCTTTTGCGGCGGCGGCGTCGCTCAGCAGGAGCATAGCGAGAAGCAGCATCGACGTCGTCCTGGAGGAGGTTTGCCCCCTCAGCCTATCCCCGCCCGCGATACGGCGCCACACCCTGGTCCGGCAGCCACAGGCCCTCGGGAGGGGCGCCGCTCTGCCAGAAGACATCGATCGGAATACCGCCGCGGGGGTACCAGTAGCCGCCGATGCGCAGCCATTTCGCCTCCGCCGTCTCGAAGAAGCGGCGGCCGATGGCGACGGTGCAGTCCTCGTGGAAGGCGCCGTGGTTGCGGAAGCTGGCCAGGTAGAGCTTCAGCGACTTGCTCTCGATCAGCCAGTCCCCGGGCACATAGTCGATGACGATGTGGGCGAAATCCGGCTGGCCGGTGACCGGGCACAGGGAGGTGAACTCCGGGGCCACGAAGCGGGTCAGGTAGGTGACGCCGGGCTGGGGATTGGGCACGCGCTCGAGCACCGCGTCCTCGGGACGGCCGGGTGTTTCGGTCTGCTGGCCGAGCTGGGTGAGATGGGTCTCTTGCATCGGCGCGATGTAGACCTCGCCTCGCCTAGGGACAAGGCCGCGACGGCGCGCTATCTACCGCTCAAACAATCGTTGGGAGAGAGACCATGGCGGGCAAGGACTTTGACGGCTTCGTAGTCGTGGTGACGGGCGGCTCGACGGGATTGGGCCGGGCCATCGCCGTCGAGGTGGCCGAACGGGGCGCAAAAGCCGTGATCGTCAACTATGCCTCCAGCAAGGACGAGGCGGCCGAGACGGTGCGGCTGGTCGAGGCGCTGGGCGCGCAGGGCATCCTGGCCCAGGGCGATGTCGCCGACGACGCCGCCTGCAAGGCCATCGTCGCCCACGCCGCGCCGTTCGGGAAGATCGACGCCCTGTTCAACAACGCCGGCATGACCAAGTTCGCCCCCAACCACAGCGACCTGGACGCCCTGCAGGCGGAAGACTTCACCCGGCTCTATTCGGTCAACGTGGTCGGCGCCTTCCAGATGGTGCGGGCCGCCCGCGGCCTGCTGGAATCGGCGCCGCAGCCGGGCGCGGTGGTCAACACCAGCTCGATCGCGGCCGTGACCGGCATCGGCAGCTCAGTGGCCTACGCCGCCTCCAAGGGGGCCATGACGACCATGACCCTGTCCCTGGCCCGGGCTCTGGCCCCGAAGATCCGCGTCAACGCGGTGTGTCCCGGATTCATCGACACCCCCTGGTTCGGCAAGTCGATGCCGGACGAGACCGTCGACCGCATGCGTCAGGGCGTCATCAAGTCCTCGCCGCTGCAGGTCGCCTCGACCGCCGAGGACATCGCCGCCTCGACGGTGTTCCTCGCCTCCCCGGCCTCTCGCCATGTCACCGGCGAAACCCTGCTGGTCGACGCCGGGACCCACCTGGGATTCGCCTCGCTGTCGATGCGCTGAAGCCACGCATCCGACCTTTATGCCACAGGGGCGTGTCCTTAATGGCGCGTCAAATCGAGTCGTGGCACAAGCCAAGCTGCCTAAAAGTTGGGCGAAGGGCCTGAGCATCGCTCAAAACGGCGACAGGCTGCTTCGGCAAGTCGTCAGGACCGCCGCCGGGGTTAGTCGCCCGGGAACCCTTCGCCCATCCTTAGCGTGACTTCCGATCGAAGAGACGGGGGCGACGCGTGGGCGCTGTGGCGCACTTCGCGCCAAACATAAAGGGGATAGACGATGAAATTCTTGAAACTGGCCCTGGTCGGCGCTGCCGCCTCCCTGGCCCTCGGCGGCGCGGCCTTCGCGCAGGATGAAGCGCCGGCGAGCGACTTCTCGTTCAGCTACAACGCCGGCGTGGCGAGCGACTACGTGTTCCGTGGCGTGAGCCAGACGGACGGCCCGCAGATCTTCGGCGGCGCTGACATTTCGAGCGGCGCGCTCTACGCGGGCGTCTGGGCGTCGAACGTTGACTTCGGCGACGACACCGACGCCGAAATCGACCTCTACGTTGGCGTGAAGCCGGAACTCGGCCCGGTGACCATGGACATCGCCGCCATCTATTACGCCTACGTCGGCGACGACTCGGCCCTGGACTACGAGTTCGCCGAGTTCAAGCTTGCCGGCTCGGTTCCGATCGGCTCGGCCACCGTCGGCACGGCCTTCTACTATTCGCCGGAATTCTTCGGCGGCACCGGCCAGGCCCTCTACTATGAAGCCAACGGCAGCTACGCGATCAACGACAAGTGGTCGGTCGGCGGCGCCATCGGCAAGCAGGAAATCGAGAACGCCACCGACTACACCACCTGGAACTTCGGTGTCGGCTGGGCGGCCTTCGACAAGCTGGCCCTCGACCTGCGCTACCACGACAGCGACCTGGACTGCGCCACCTTCTGTGGTGAAAAGGTCGTTCTCACCCTGAAGACCACCCTCCCGTAGGGCGATCAACAAGGGACCGGTCCGCTCCTCCCTGGACCGGTCAGGATTGGCCGTCGCGACCCCTCGGGGTGGCGGCGGCCTTTTCCTTTTCCGAGGGTCGCTTTTCCTGAGGAAGGTTGGGCGCTATCGAAGGGCATGGACAGTTTCGCCCGCCTGCTTGCGCCCATCACGCCGGACCAGTTCCTCAGCCAGGCCTACGGCAAGGCGCCCTTGCACATTCCGGCGCAACCGGGAGCCCGTCAGGGCATCCTGACCTGGGATCGCTGGAACGAGATGCTGTCGGTGGCCTCGAGCTGGACCGAGCCGAGGCTGAAACTCTACATCGAGGGCCGGCGGATCGCCGCCGAGCACTATTGCGACAGCATCAACACCCTGGACGGCCAGCAATTGCGGGTGAACCCGCGCAAGGTCCGGGTCTTCCTGTCGATGGGCGCCAGCCTGGTGGCCAATGCGGTGGAAACCATGTCGCCGGAGCTGCGGGCCGTGGCCCGGTCGCTGGAAACCGCCCTGCTGGGCCTGACCAGCGCCAACGTCTACTCCTCGTTCGGCGGCAAGCGGGCCTTCAACAGCCATTACGACAGCCATGAGGTGTTCGCCTTCCACGCCGAGGGCGAGAAGGTGTGGCGTATCTACGAGGGTCGGGCCGACAACCCCATGACCGGCCCGCCCGACCATCCCGAAGTCCAGGCCCAGATGGACCGCCAGAAGGGCCGGTTGCTGCGCGAGGTGACCATGCGGCCGGGCGACCTGCTCTACATCCCGCGCGGCCAGTTCCATGACGCCCTGGCCAGCAGCGAGGCGTCCCTGCATGTGACCTTCTCGGTCGAGCCGCGCACCGCCCGCATCCTGTTCAAGGTGCTGGAGCAGGAGGCGATGAAGGATAGCGCCTTCCGCGCCTGGCTGCCCGATCCGCGCGAGGATGGGGCGGCGGCGCTGAAGGCCCGGATCGGCGAGTTGGCCGACCGGTTGAAGGCCATCGCCACCAGCGATGTCGCGGTTGGTGAGGTTGCGGATCTTCAGCGATCGATCTTCGGCGAGCTCAGCGAGTATGCGCTGCCCGCCGTCGGTGCGCTGGAGGCCTATGAGACGGCGCCAAGGCCGGCGGAGGTCACAAGGATGGCCGAGGGCTGGATGTTGCGCACCCAGGCCGGGCTGATTCCGCTGGAGGGCCTGCACAAGCCGATGAGCTGGATCCTGGGCCGGCCGGCCTTCACCCTGCAGGAAATGGCCGCCTGGCATCCGCAGGCGGACGAGGCGGCGCTGAGGCGTCTGCTGGAGCGCCTGACGGCGGCCGGCATGGTGCGACGGAGGGCTTAAGCCCCCACGATCACGGCAATCAGCGCGGCCTGGCGTCGCCGGTGGTGCGGGCGCCGTCCATGATCCGCTGGGCCTGGTCTTCGCGCTTCTGCCAGCCGTCCCTGGTGTCGCAGATCTTGCTCTTGCGGCGGGAGCCGACCACGGCCTCGCGCTTGCAGGACAGGCGGTCGGGGTCCTTCACGCCGATCTGGCCAACCGGGATGCTGGTGCGTTGCGGCGCCTTGACGTCGACGGGCGAAACGGCGGCTGACGTGGCCGGTTCGGCGGCCAGCAGGGCAAGGGCGGACAACAGGACAAGCACGGCAGATGCCTCACAGGATCAAGGTGGCGGAAGCAACCATCGCAGCGTGGCAAGGTCAAGGCGCCGCTCAATCGCATTGACGGGACGGGCGACTTGGCTTCCATGCGGGTTTCGCCGCCTCAAGGAAACATCTCACGCATGTCCGCCGCCAGCTCGCTCACGCTCGACCCCAGCCTGCAAGCCTTCGTGGAGACCGAGCTGTTGCCCGGGACCGGCGTGGCGCCGGCGGATTTCTGGGCCGGCATGGCTGACATCCTGGCGAGCTTCAACCCGCACAACGCGGCCCTTCTGGCCAGGCGGGACGCGCTGCAGCAAGCGATCGACAAGCGCTGGCGCGAACGGCGCGGCCAGCCGTTCGACGTGACGCAGGAACGGGAGTTCCTGACGCAGATCGGCTATCTGGTTCCCGAGCCGGCGGCTTTCGAGATCGCCACCGCCAACGTCGATCCGGAGATCGCCGCCCTGGCCGGGCCGCAGCTGGTCGTGCCGGTGTCCAACGCCCGCTACGCCCTCAACGCCGCCAATGCCCGCTGGGGCAGCCTCTACGACGCCCTCTACGGCACCGATGCGCTGGCGCCGCCGCTGGCGACCAAGGGTTATGACGCGGCCCGCGGGGCCGAGGTCATCGGCTATGCCCGGCGGCTTCTCGACGAGGTCGCGCCCCTCGCCGGGGGCGCTCACACAGCATCGACCGGCTACCGGATCGAAGATGGCCGCCTCGTGGTCACCACGGCCGGCGGCGACACCGGCCTCGCGGACCCGGCGCAGCTGGTCGGCTGGCGCGGCGAGGCCGCGGACCCCGGCGGCGTGGTGCTGGTCCACAACGGTCTGCACCTTGAGATCGTCATCGACCGCGATCACGCCATCGGGCGGGACGATCCGGCCGGGGTCGCCGATGTGGCCATGGAATCGGCCCTGACCGCCATCCAGGACTGTGAGGACAGCGTCGCAGCCGTTGACGCCGAGGAGAAGGTCCAGGTCTGGCGCAACTGGCTGGGACTGATGAAGGGCGACCTGGCCGCCAGCTTCCAGAAGGGTGGCCGGACGGAGACCCGCCGTCTTGAGGACGACCGCGTTTTCACCACCGCTGGCGGGGGCACGGTCACCCTGCGCGGCCGCAGCCTGATGCTGGTGCGCAACGTCGGCCATCACATGACCAGCGACGCCGTGCTGCTGGACGGCGCCCCGGTCTATGAGACGGTGCTGGATGCGCTGATCACGGTGACGGCGGCGCTGCATGACCTGAAAGGCGCGCGCCGCAACAGCCCCGCCGGATCGGTCTATGTGGTGAAGCCCAAGCTGCACGGGCCGGAGGAGACGGCCCTGGCCGTGGCGTTGTTCGACGCGGTCGAGACGGTGCTGGGACTGCCCCGTAACACCGTCAAGATCGGCGTCATGGACGAGGAACGGCGCACCAGCGCCAACCTGGCCGCCTGTATCCACGCCGCCCGGGAACGCATCGTCTTTATCAACACCGGCTTCCTGGATCGCACCGGCGACGAGATCCACACCGCCATGGAAGCGGGCCCGATGATCCGCAAGGAAGCCATGAAGGGCGAGGCCTGGCTCAGCGCCTACGAGAAGCGCAACGTGGAGATCGGTCTGACGGCCGGCTTCACCGGCCGCGCCCAGATCGGCAAGGGCATGTGGGCGGCGCCCGACATGATGGCCGCCATGCTGGAAGCCAAGGTCGCCCATCCGAAGACCGGGGCCAGCACCGCCTGGGTGCCCTCCCCCACCGCCGCCACCCTGCACGCGCTACACTATCACCGGGTCGATGTGGCCGCCGTGCGGGCCGGCATCGACCTGTCGTCGCCGACGGGGACCGATGCGCTGCTGACGCCGCCGCTGGCCAGGTCGAACTGGAACGAGACCGACATCCAGCAGGAGCTGGACAACAACATCCAGGGCCTGCTGGGCTACGTCGTGCGCTGGATCGACCAGGGCGTCGGCTGCTCCAAGGTGCCGGATATCCACGACGTCGGCCTCATGGAAGACCGTGCGACGTTGCGCATCTCCAGCCAGCACCTGGCCAACTGGCTGCATCACGGCGTCTGCACCGAAGCGCAGGTGCGGGACACGTTCGCGCGGATGGCCGGGGTGGTCGATACGCAGAACGCCGGCGATCCGCTGTATGAGCCGCTGTCGGGGAACGAGACGGCGCCGGCCTATCAGGCGGCGCTGGAGCTGGTCTTCTCGGGCCGCGAGCAGCCGAACGGCTACACCGAGCACATCCTGCACCGGCGGCGGCGGGAGAAGAAGGCGCGGGGCTAAGGCTCCGCACCCTCCGATCATCCTGGAGGCGGCTTTAGCCCCTCGCCACCCAGCGCCGGACCCGCGTCTCAAGAACGCCGAGCGGCAGGGAGCCGCCGGAGATCACCAGGTCGTGGAAGGCGCGCTGGTCGTACGTCGCGC
>JANPKF010000201.1:0-7770 GCA_031425895.1 Caulobacteraceae bacterium
TTCGAGATCAGCTACCAGCAGCCCTTCACCTTCCTGCCGGGTCCGCTGGCGAACCTGGGGGTGCAGCTCAACTACACCTACGTCCAGTCCGAGATCGATTACTGCAGCAACGCCCTGTGCACGACGGTCGTCACCGACGACCTGATCAACCTGTCGCCCAGCGCCTACAACGGCACCCTCTACTACGAGGATGACCGCTTCAGCGCCCGGGTGTCCGGGTCCTACCGCGAAGGCTATCTGCAGAACGTCCCGGGCCGGAACGGCAACCTGACAGAGGGCAAGACCGAGACGTTCAACGTCGACGCCTCCGCCTCCTTCAAGGTCACCGACAAGCTGTCGTTCACCGTCGAGGGCCTGAACCTCACCGACGAGTTCAACCGTCAGTGGGTTGGCGGCGACGGTCGCGAGAGCACCAGCGTCTACCACCACACCGGCCGCCAGATTTACTTCGGCTTCCGGTACACCTTCTAGCTTTCCTCCTTGCGCGAACTGGGCGCCGGGACGTGACCCCGGCGCCCGACTTTTTCGTCTAGGCTGGCGCCCCAGCAGTCAAAGGAGCGCGTGATGACTCACGACCGGATGTCCGTACTTGCAGCGATGATGAAGCAGGGGGTGATCCCGGTCTTCTATCACCCGGACCCGGAGGTCTGCGTGCAAGTCATCCAGGCCTGCGCCAACGCCGGCGCGCCCTGTATCGAGTTCACCAACCGCGGCGACTTTGCCTCCCACGTCTTCCTCGATGTCGCCCGCCACTTCGCCAAGGCTGACCCGCGCGTGATCATGGGCGTTGGCTCGGTCGTCGATGCCCCGACCGCCGGAATCTACATCGCCAATGGCGCCAGGTTCGTCGTCGGGCCGATCCTCAACGCCGACGTGGCCAGGGTCTGTAACCGGCGGATGATCCCCTACAGCCCCGGCTGTGGCTCGGCCTCTGAGATCTCCTACGCCCAGGAACTGGGCTGCGAGATCGTCAAGGTCTTCCCGGGGACGCAGGTCGGCGGCCCCGAGTTCGTCAAGGCGGTTCTGGGCCCCATGCCCTGGACCCGCATCATGCCGACCGGCGGCGTCGATCCCACCGAAGACAGCGTCAAGGCCTGGTTCGGGGCCGGCATCGTCGCCGCCGGCATGGGCAGCAAGCTGATCACCCAGGACCTGCTGGACGCGGGGGACTGGGCCGGCATTGAAACCAAGGTCCGCGAGACCGTCCAGCTGATCGAGAAATACCGGAAAAAATGAGCGATATCCTGAGCCTCCGTCCCGCCGAAGACTGCCGCTGGGACTGTGTGTCCTTCGGTGAGGTGATGCTGCGCTTCGACCCCGGCCACGGCCGGGTGCGCAACGCCCGCCAGTTCAACGTCTGGGAAGGGGGCGGGGAGTACAATGTCGCCCGCGCCATGCGCAAATGCTGGGGCAAGCGCGCCGCCGCCGTCACAGCCCTGCCGGTCAATGATCTGGGCTGGTTGGTCGAGGACCTGATGATGCAGGGCGGCGTGGACACCAGCCATGTCATCTGGCGCGAGTTCGACGGCATCGGCCGCAACACCCGCGTCGGCCTGAACTTCACGGAAAAGGGCTTCGGTGTCCGCGCGGCGCTGGGTTGCTCTGACCGCGCCAATTCCGCCGCCAGCCAGATCGCGCCGGGCGAAGTCGACTGGGACCGGCTGTTCGGCGAGGAGGGCGTGCGCTGGTTCCACACCGGCGGCATCTTCGCGGCGCTGTCGCCAAGCACGGCTCAGGCGGTGATCGAGGCGGTCAAGGCGGCCCGCAAGTATGGGACCGTCGTCTCCTACGACCTCAACTACCGGGCCAGCCTGTGGAAGAGCCAGGGCGGCAAGGCGGGCGCGCAGGCGGTCAACCGCGAGATCGCCCAGTACGTCGACGTGATGATCGGCAATGAGGAAGACTTCACCGCCTGCCTCGGTTTCGAGGTCGAGGGCCTGGACGAGCACATCAGCGCCATCGACCCCGCCAACTTCAAGACCATGATCGCCACGGCGGTGCGCGAGTTCCCCAACTTCAAGGTGGCCGCGACGACCCTGCGCAATGCGAAGACGGCGACCTTCAACGACTGGTCTGCCATCCTCTGGGCCGGCGGCGAGTTCTACGCCTCGCAGATGCGCGAGAACCTGGAGATCTTCGACCGGGTCGGCGGTGGCGACGGCTTCGCGTCCGGGCTGGCCTACGGCTTCCTGGAGGGCAAGGGGCCGCAGGCGGCGGTGGAGTACGGGGCGGCTCACGGGGCGCTCGCGATGACAACGCCCGGCGACACCTCCATGGTCCGCGCCGCCGAGGTCGAGGCGGTGATGCATGGCAAGGGCGCGCGGGTCATTCGCTGATCCACGCAAAAACGCCCCGGAGTCTCCTCCGGAGCGTCTCTGTTTTCGGTCTCGCCCTAGCGGGTGATGACCTCGAAGATCAGGCCGGTCGCGATGGCGGCCAGCAGGTAGTCATCCCCCGAGCGGTACCAGTAGTAGCCCCGGGGCGGCGGGCGCAGGCGGTAACGACCGTAGTCGTTGATGCGGTAATCGTTCGAGCGGTAGTAGCTCGGCAGGTAGGCGCCGCGCCGCCAGGCCGCGTAGCCCGGACGGTAGTAGGGGTCATTGTAGTAGGCGCTCGGCGGCGGGCCATAGTGCCAGCGGTTGCGGTAGTAGTAGCCGTTGTGACGGCCGCGATCCCAGCGGGCCTCGCGACGGTCTTCACGGCGATCCTGACGATAGTCCCGCCGGTCGTCGCGGCGCTCGCGCCGATAGTCACGACGGTCATCGCGGCGGTCGTAGCCGTCGCGGCCCTGGGCGGAAGCCTGGGTGGCCCCCAGTGCCATCGGGCCCGCGACGCAGGCGATGGCGGTAAAGGCCAGTAGAATGCGTTTCATGGTCGACATCCTCCTTGTGGTCGACTGCGCGGTCCGCGACGGGGCAGGACCGCTCAACTTCCCCTCGACAGGCGATCAGGGTGTTCCGGACCGCCTGAACCTCGGCTGAACGGCCTTGTCAGGAATCTCGTTCCGTACGGCGGATGGCGCTGGGCCGCGACCCCCTCCAGAACCTTACCGAAGGCTCCGGGGATTCACCGCCTCGAAAGCGGTGTGAACGTAACGCTACCAGCCTCTTACCGGCATCCTAACAGGCTGAAACTATTCCGGAAAAAATCGCACAAAAAGGCGCAACACGGTTGGCGGTTAACCTTGAATTCAGAGACGCGGCTCTTTGCTCGTATCCGTGATCAACACGAACCGGCCGCCAGAACGGCGCCAAACACGGGATACGGCATCATGATGATGAGCCACGAAACCGCCCCCCACCTGCCCCTGCCGGGGCCGGACACCTCGGGCGACGAGCTGTTCCGCATGGGCATGCTCTACTCCACCGGTCAAGGCGGCGCGCCGCTCGACTACGTCTCGGCCCACATGCTGTTCAACCTCGCGGCGATGCGCGGCTCGATGGAAGCCAAGCTGTACCGCAAGGAACTGAGCCAGGAGATGGCGTCGGACGAAGTCGCCGAGGCCCAGCGCCAGGCGCGTGAATGGCTGGCCCGGGCCTGATCTGAGCTATCGATTGCTCTGCGGGTTCAGATCGTAGCTGAACCCGAAGCTGATCGGGATCAGGTCCCGGAAATACTGCTGCAGGAACAGGTTCGCCTCGGCGATATCGCTGCGCGGTACATAGACCAGGTCAAAGCGGCGCAGCGGCACAAGGTCGGCGCCGCCCTGGGTCGAGCCCTTCATCAGATCCACAGTCCGCCGCATGAAGCGCCCGTCGGCGCCGCGGCGCAGGATGACCACCTGCTTGCGCTTGGCCGTGGTGTTGAACCCGCCGGCCATGGCCACCGCCTGCAGCGCGTTGATGTCGCCGGGCATGTCGTAGATGCCGGCCTTCTGCACCTCGCCGTAGACAAACACCTTCAGGGGCTGGGCGGTCTTCACCCCAACCGTGACTTGGGGCCGCAGCAACTCCCGCGAATAGGCCTGGGCCAGCGCCGCCTCGATCTCGGGCAGGGTGCGGTCGCCGACCATCACGCCGCCGACCAGGGGCAGGGCGATTCGGCCGTCCGGCTGGATGAAACCGGTCTTGTTCAGCTCGGGCGCCGAGGCGATGGAGATTTCCAGCTCATCGCCCGGATAGACGCGGTAGGCGGGCTCAGCCTCGCTCCAGTCGGCATAGGCGATATCGGGAAACGCCTGGCCACCCCTTGCAGACGTGGGCGCAGAGGTCGGCCGCGCCTTGTCCTTGCCGTCGAACGGCCAGGCCTGCGCCGCCAGTGGCGCGCCCCCAGCCAGGGCCAGGACGCTGATAGCAGCAACAAGAGAGCGCGCGCGGATCATGGGGCAAACGTTAAGGAGAATGGGTAACGGACCGTTAATGCCGTCCGCGCGAGGGTGCCCTTGAAGAGAGGGCGTTTCGCAGCCTCGCATGGCCCACGCCGGCAGCTGGACCACCGTACCGCATGACCCACCGGCTCGCGCCGACTGGGCTGGACGGCCACGCTATGCGCCGAGCGACTTCGTCACCCTGCTGTGGCGGGAGAAGGGGCTTATGCTCGGCATCTTCCTGCTGATCTTCCTGGTCGGCGCCGGTTTCGCCCTGACCCTGAAGAAGTCCTACACCGCAGGCTCCAGCGTCCTGGTCCAACTGGGCCAGGAGTATGTCTACGAACCCCGGGCCGGCGACGCCGCCCGCGGCGCGGTGCCGGACACCGACAGCCTTGTCGCCTCGGAAACCGAAATCCTGCTCTCCAGCCAGTTGCGCGAGCGCACCCTGCGCAAGGTTGGGCTGGCGAGTGTCTATCCAGCGGTGGGCGCCCAGTACGATGCCGCCCCCGCCGCCGAGAAGCCGCTGATCATGGCCAAGGCGGTGCAGGACATGGGCGAGAGCATGAACGTCTCCGCCACCCCCCTGAACCCTGTGGTGCGGATCAGCTACGAGCATGAAAACCCGGCCATGGCCGCCCGGGTGCTCAACGCCTTTCTTGAGGAATACCTCGTTTACCGCCGCACCGTGCTGGTCCAGACCGCCTCGCCGGCGCTGGAGCGCCAGCGGGTGTTGTTTGAGGAAAGGCTGGCCGAGGCCGACAGCGCCTACCAGGAGTTCCTGCAGAACAACAATCTGGGCGACTTCGCCGCCACCAAGGCCAGCATGACCCAGTTGATCGGTCAGCTGGAGGGTCAGCGCTACACCCTGGAAGCCAGCATCCAGGAGCGTCAGGGACGGCTGGCCGGCCTCGAGGGCCAGCTGTCCGGCTTCCCGCCCACCACCACCCTCTACAGCGACGTGAACACCGCCGACTCCGACCAGCTGGCCAAGCTGAAGGTGCAGCGCGAAGACCTGCGCAGCCGCTACACGCCCGACAGCCAGACCCTGCAGAACATCGACGCCCAGATCCGCACCCTGGAGGCCGCCGTCGCCGCCGGTCGCACCACCGCGCCGGGCGCCCGCCGCATGGGCCCCAACCCCGTTTATCAGACCCTGGTCACCGACAAGGCGCAGATCGTCGCCGAGATTTCCTCCCTGAAGAGCGCCCGCGACGCCAACGCCTCCCAATACGTCGAGGCGACGCAGAAGCTGCAGCAGCTGGCGGAGCTGGAGCCGCAGTTCACTGAACTGACCCGCGACCGCGACATCCTGCAAAGCTCGGTGCGCGACTACACGGTCAAGGAACAGCAGGACGACGCGTCCCGCATGATGGCGGCCGAGAGCAATGACAACATCCGCATCGTCGAGCGCGCCAGCCCGCCGCCCAAGGGCGCCAGCCTGAAAAAGCCGGTGCTGATCCTGGCCTTCCTGTTTGCCGGCTTCTCGGCCCTCTGCGCCGGGCTTCTGCGCATGTTCCTGCGTCCTGGCCTGCCGACGCCTGCGTCGGCCTCGCGCACGCTTGACCTGCCCGTCCTGGGTGCGGCGCCGCTGAAGGCGCGTTGAGGCTCTTGATGCGTTAGGCTGAAAGCCGAAGTGCGTGCGTGGCGATTCGACGAATGGTGGACCTGAGCGGAGAAATGGGTGGACTGTGGGCGACGCTTGGCGCGCCCGCGCCCGGCCGCGCGCGAGTCATCCTGTTTACCGCCGCCCGCGCCGGCGAGGGGACCTCGACGGTGGCCCGGGAGTTCGCCCGCTTCGCCGCCCGACGGGCCGGCAAGACCGTCTGGTTGATTGATCTCGACCTGCAGGGCTCGCCGCAGCATGCGGCCATCGCCGCCGACCCGGTCCACTATGGCGCCCTCGGCAAAGCCTCCTCGGCCAGTCCGGACGGCAGCAGCTTCCTGACAGTCCAGCCGCCGCAGAAGACCGCCGAAGGCCAGGCCATTCCCGACGCCCGCTACATCGCCGCCCATCAGGTCGGTGAGGCCCGGTGGTGGGTGACCCGGTTCCGCCGCGAGGTGCTGAAGGGCCGCCAGACCGTCCATGTCCTGCCCGGCGCCGACTATTGGAACGCCCTGCGAAAGCACGCCGACCTGGTGGTCATCGACGCGCCCGCAGCCGACCGTTCGCAGGCGGCCCTGACGGTCGCCCCCTTCATCGACCAGACCGTCCTGGTGGTGGCCGCAGACCAGCCGGACGTGCGCACGCCGGCACAGCTCCGCGATGCGATCGCTACCATGGGCGGCCGGGTGGCGGGGGTCTTCTTCAACCGGGCCGAGGTCGAACCGCCGGGTTTCCTGCGGCGGATTCTGCCGTGAGCGCGCTGCTCTCGGAAAGCGGTCCGTTCATCCCGGCTCTCCGGGAGGCGCGGTAGTCATGTTGCCGTATGCGGATTGGCAGCGTCCGCCGCCCGCTCCGGGCAGCCCTGCAACGCCGTTGTCCCCGCGCCCTGTCGCGCCGATCTTGCCCAGCCGCCGCGCCGACCTCTTCGACTGGATGGCCTTTGGTCTCTCCGTCTTCATCCTGCTGATCTTCAGCCAGGGCTGGATCATGCCGATCTTCGGGGCGACCTTCGACGCCGCCGCCTCGGGGATCGTCCGCAACGCCTACCTGCCGGCCTATGGCGCCGCCATCGTGCTGCTGGCCATGAACCTGGGTGAGGTGGTCAAGGGCACGCTGCGCCAGCCCTTCCTGGTGCTGATCATGCTGGTGGTCGCCGCCTCCATGCTGTGGTCCCTGGCCCCGGACGCCACCCTGCGCCGGATGATCGCCCTCTACGCCACGACCCTGGCCGGTATCGTCATCGCCGCCCGCTATCGCTGGTCGACGTTGGCCGAGGTCATGGCCGCCTCCTTCCTGATCCTGGCGGTGCTCTCCTTCCTGCTGGCTGTCGGCGTGCCCTCGATCGGCAAGATGCAGACCCTGTTTCCCGGGGCGTGGCGCGGGGTCTGGGTCGAGAAGAACGGCCTGGGCGGCATGATGGCCATGGGCTTCGGCGTCTGCGCCGCGGCGGGCCTGCTCAACCCGCGCCGGGCCTGGCTGTGGTATGGCGCGGCGGTCCTCGCCCTGTTCCTGGTCATCATGTCGACCTCCAAGACCTCGCTGGTTTCACTGGTTCTGGGGGCAGGGGGTCTGGCCTTCATCTGGATCATCCGTCGCGGCGCCGCCTCGGCCGTGGCCGCCACCTGGGCGGCGGTGTTCGGCGGCCTGCTGTTCGCCGGTTTCCTCATCGTCGCCTCCGACGTCTTTCTCGGCCTGCTGGGCAAGGACGCCACCCTGACCGGCCGCACCAAGATCTGGGCCGCGGTCTGGCGACAGATCGAGGAGCGGCCCTGGACAGGCTACGGCTACAGCGCCGTCTGGGACGACAAGTCCGGCTGGGGCCCCTTGGCCTGGATCACCCGGGAGGCCGGCTTCAAGG
>JANPKF010000202.1:0-5270 GCA_031425895.1 Caulobacteraceae bacterium
GCGATCTTCTGCTGTTCGGAGTATTTGCCGGCGATCTTGGCCAGGTCCTTGCGCCGCTCTTCAGTCAGCGGCGGGATCGGGATACGCAGGTTGGTCCCCTCGACCACCGGGTTGAGGCCGAGGCCCGCCGAGCGGATGGCCTTCTCGACCGAGACGACGACGCCCTTGTCCCAGATGCTGACGCTGATCGAGCGCGGTTCGGGGACGCTGACCGAAGCGACGGTATTGAGCGGCACGGTGTTGCCGTAGGCCTCAACCATCACCTGGTCGAGCAGGCCGGCCGAGGCGCGGCCGGTGCGCAGGGAACTGAACTCTTCCTTCAGGGAGGCGACCGCCTTGTCCATCCGGCTGGCATAGGTCGCTACAACAGGCTTTTCGCCACTGGCCATGGTCTTCACTTCCTCTTTTCGCCGGCGACGATAGCGGACAGGTCTTCAAAACCCGTCAAGCTGTCGCGCGGTTCTCACGTGAGTTGGTTTGTATATCAGGAGTCTTCGGTGATCACGGTGTGCACGCCACCGCCGTGCAGGACCTTCAGCAGATTGCCGCGCTCGCGGATGGAGAACACCACGATCGGGATCTTGTTCTCGCGCATCAGGCTGATGGCCGAGGCGTCCATGACCTTCAGATCCTGGGCCAGCACCTCGTGATAGGTCAGGCGGTCGTAGCGGGTCGCCGTCTTGTCCTTTTTCGGATCGGCCGTGTAGACGCCGTCGACACTGGTGCCCTTGAACAGGGCGTCGGTGTTCATTTCAGCCGCGCGGAGCGCCGCACCCGAGTCGGTGGTGAAGAACGGATTGCCGGTGCCGGCGGCGAAGATCACCACCCTGCCCTTTTCCAGGTGACGCTGGGCGCGCCGACGGATCAAGGGTTCGCAGACGGTGGGCATCGGGATGGCCGACTGTACCCGGGTCTCGACCCCGATGCGCTCCAGCGCGTCCTGCATGGCCAGCGCATTCATCACCGTGGCCAGCATGCCCATGTAGTCGGCGCTGGCCCGTTCCATGCCCTTGGCGGCGCCCGCCATGCCGCGGAAGATGTTGCCGCCGCCGATGACGAGACTGAGCTCGACGCCGGCCTCGACCACCTGCTTGATGTCTTCAGCCACGGCCTCGACCGTGGGCATGTCGATGCCGAAGGCGGTCTCGCCCATCAGCACCTCTCCCGAAACCTTCAGAAGCACCTTCTTGTAACGCAGCTTGGTCATGCCAAAGGTCCTCTTCGATTCACGGGAACTACATAAACCAAGGGCGCCCCCAGCGTGAACCGGGGACGCCCTCTTTAGTCGCCTGACAGACGGATCAGTTCCCGCCGGTCATCGAGGCCACTTCAGCGGCGAAGTCAGGCGCAGCGGCCTTTTCGACGCCTTCACCGAGGCCCAGACGGACGAAACCCTTGATGGTCGCGCCGGCTTCGGCGACCAGCGCCTTGATGGTCTGGTCGGGGTTCATGACGAAGGGCTGCTCGAGCAGCACGACTTCACGCTGGAACTTGGAGATCTGGCCGTCCACGATCTTGGCGATCATGTTTTCCGGACGACCTTCTTCCTTGGCCTTTTCGGTCAGCACGGCGCGTTCACGTTCCACGGCCGCCGGGTCGAGATCTTCCGACGACAGCGACAGCGGGTTGGTGGCGGCCACGTGCATGGCGATCTTGCGGCCCAACTCCTGCAGCGTGGCTTGATCGCCATCGCCTTCCAGAGCGACCAGCACGCCGATCTTGCCCAGTTCCGGGGCGACCGCGTTGTGGACGTAGGCCGACACCGAACCCTTGGCGACGGTGAACTTGGCCGAACGACGCACGGCCATGTTCTCGCCGATGGTGGCGATCAGGTTGGTGACCATGTCCGAGACGACTTCGCCGTCGGCGGTCTTGGCGGCGCGCACGGCTTCGACGTCGCCGTCAGTGCCGAGGGCGACAGCCGCGACCTTACGGGCGGCGGCCTGGAACAGGTCATTGCGGGCCACGAAGTCGGTTTCGGCGTTCAGCTCGATGACCGCGCCGGACATGCCGACGCCGTCGATCTTCAGGGCCACGGCGACGAGGCCTTCAGCGGCGGCGCGGTCGGCCTTCTTGGCGGCCTTGGAAAGGCCCTTGGAGCGCAGCCAGTCGGTGGCCTGTTCCAGGTTGCCGTCGTTTTCGACGAGCGCCTTCTTGCAGTCCATCATGCCGGCGCCGGACTTTTCGCGCAGTTCCTTGACGAGGGCAGCGGTGACTTCCGCCATGTTCAGTCCTCCAGTTCGAGTTCGTAATAGGGATGCAGCCGGGCCTTTGAGGGCCCGGCTGCGGAAGGGAAAAATCAGATCCCTCCCGGAGACCGGGAGGGCTCCGAAATCAGTTGGCGGCCGGCTCGTCGGCAGCCGGAGCTTCTTCAGCGACCGGGGCTTCTTCGGCAACCGGCGCTTCAACGGCCGGAGCCGCTTCCGCGACAGGAGCTTCGGCAGCAGCCGGGGCTTCCGGAGCAGCGGCTTCTTCAGCCACCGGTTCCGGGGTAAGTTCGCGGGCCAGGGTCGGCTCCATCGGCGCGATCTGGGCGCCGAGGTCGACGCCCGAGGCGGCTTGACCGGCGGCCATGCCGTCGAGGACGGCGTCGGCAATCAGGTCGACGTAAAGCTGGATGGCGCGGGCGGCGTCATCGTTGCCCGGGATCGGGAAGGTGATGCCATCCGGGTCGCAGTTGGTGTCCAGGATCGCAATGACCGGGATGTTCAGCTTGCGGGCTTCCTGAATCGCGATCGCTTCCTTGTTGGTGTCGATCACGAACATGATGTCGGGAATGCCGCCCATGGCCTTGATGCCGCCGAGCGACAGTTCAAGCTTGTCCATTTCGCGCTGCAGGCTGAGGCGTTCCTTCTTGCCACGGCCCTGGCCTTCGCCGGCGAGCAGGCCTTCCAGCTCGCGCAGACGGGCGATCGAGCCCGAGATGGTGCGCCAGTTGGTCAGGGTGCCGCCGAGCCAGCGGTGGTTCACGTAATACTGGGCGCAGCGCTTGGCGGCTTCGGCCACCGGATCGGACGCCTGGCGCTTGGTGCCGACGAACAGCACGCGGCCACCGGCGGCGGCGACTTCACGCACCTTCACCAGGGCCTGGTGCAGAAGCGGAATCGACTGCGACAGGTCGATGATGTGGATGTTCGAGCGCGAGCCGAAGATGAAGCGGTCCATCTTCGGGTTCCAGCGGTGCGTCTGGTGGCCGAAGTGGGCGCCGGCTTCGAGGAGCTGGCGCATGGAGAATTCAGGCAGAGCCATGTCTGTATCGGATCCTTTTTCCGGTTGTCGCCTCCGCGGGCAATTCCCGACCGATTGGTCAGGACCGGAACGGATCGGTCGGGATGTCTCCCCGGCCAGCCCGAACGCCCGCGTGCGTGATGGGCGGGGGAGATAGTCGGGATTGTCCGGAAATGCAAGGGCGGGAGCAGAAGCCGCTCTATCAGGGTCGCGCCGAGGGCTTCAACCTCGCTGGACAACGAAAGTGATTTCGAAGGCTGGCCAGCCGACTGGCGACAAATGGCCGACACCTGCACACCCGGCGAGCGCCAATACGACGCCCGCCAGAGCACAACGACTAGACATCTTCCAGATACGCCACGCCCGGCGCCGTCTTGAGCGCCCCGCGCAGCGAGGCATCGAGCGAATAGAACCCCGGCAGCTTCATCTCGATCTCGCGGCCGCCACCGATGCCGGCGACCAGGATGACCTCGCCGCCGCGTTGCGCCGCCGCCCGGGTCAGGCGCTGCTTCAGGCTGTCGATCTCGGCCGAGCCCGAGGAGATGTGGACGCGCAGGCCCGCAGCCACAGCTTCCAGGGACTGGTCGACCGGCTCGGCGTCGTCGCCGAAGAAACGGACCTCGCCGTCCTTGGACTTGGCCCTCACCCGAATAACCACCGCCTTGCCGGGCTCCAGCACGTCGCGGCACTTGCGCAGGGATTCCGGTGGGAAAAGCACCTCGTACTCCCCGGTCGGGTCCGACATAGAGACGAAGGCGAACTTGTCGCCGCTCTGGCTGGCCCGTTCCTGGCGCCGGCGGACGATGCCTGCCATCTTGAAGGCGTCGCGGCCGGCCTCGGCCTCGGGCAGGGCGTCCTGCAGCAGGGTTACCCGGCGGCGCTGCAGCACCTTGACCATGTCTTCCAGCGGGTGGCCGGTCAGGTAGAAGCCGACGGCGGCCAGTTCCTCGTCGAGGCGGCGGATCTGGTCCCAGGGCTCGACCTTGGGCAGGCGCGGCCGCGAGGCTTCGGACTGGTCGCCGCCGAACAGGCTGACCTGTGAGGAGGCGCGGTCGGCGGCCAGGCTCTGGCCATGGGCGATCAGCACATCGGCCGCGGCGACGATCTGGCCGCGGCTCGGGTGAATGCTGTCGAAGGCGCCGGCCCGCGCCAGGCCTTCGAGCGCCCGCTTGTTGACCTGCCTGGGATCGAGCCGCTCGACGACGTCGAAGATGTCCTTGAACGGCCCGCCCTCATTGCGCACCTCGACCAGGTGCTCCATCGCCGACAGCCCGACGTTGCGCACGGCGCCAAGGGCGTAGAGCACCTCGCCGTCCTCGACCTCGAAGTCGGCCCCCGACCGGTTCACGTCCGGGGCCCGCACCGGCACGCCCGAACGGCGGGCGTCCTGGTAGAAGACCGCCAGCTTGTCGGTGTTGGAGATGTCGAGGCTCATGGAGGCGGCCATGAACTCGACGGGCGCGTTGGCCTTCAGCCAGGCGGTCTGGTAGCTGATCAGCGCGTAGGCGGCGGCGTGGGACTTGTTGAAGCCGTAACCGGCGAACTTCTCGACCAGGTCAAAGATCGATTTCGCCTGGTTCGGATCGACCCCCTTGGTCTCGGCCCCGGCCACAAAGCGGACCTTCTTGGCGGCCATCTCCTCGGGCTTCTTCTTGCCCATGGCGCGGCGCAGCAGGTCGGCGTCGCCCAGGCTGTAGCCGGCCAGGATCTGGGCGATCTGCATCACCTGTTCCTGGTAGACGACGATGCCGTAGGTCTCCTTCAGCACCGCCTCCAGGGTCGGGTGAAGGTAGTCGATCGGCTTGCGACCGAACTTGCAGTCGACGAAGCTGTCGATGTTGTCCATCGGCCCCGGCCGATAGAGCGAGATGATGGCGGTGACCTCTTCGAGGCTGCCCGGCCGCAGCTTGCGCAGAGTGTCGCGCATGCCCTGGCTTTCCAGCTGGAACACCCCGACCGTCTGGCCCGAGCTCATCAGCTCATAGGAGGCGGCGTCATCAAGGGTCAGGGTCTCGATGTCGATCGCCGCCCCGCGCTTGGCA
>JANPKF010000203.1:0-1546 GCA_031425895.1 Caulobacteraceae bacterium
TGGAGCGGGTGCTCAAGGAACTGGCGGCGAAAAGAAGCTAGGCGCGTTATGGCGCTCCCTCCCCTTTATGGGGAGGGTGTCACGCGAAGCGTGACGGGTGGGGTAGTCGGATGCCGCCCGCCAGTCCCAAAGGTTGGCGCCCCGTCACCTGTATTCCCCACCCTGGCGCCTTCGGCGCCTGTCCCTCCTCATAAAGGGGGGGGAGAAGCCACGAGGTCATTCCCCCGGCGCGACCGCCTTCACCGAAAGCGCGTGCACCTGCCCCGCCAGTTCTTCGGCCAAGGCCGCATAGACCTGTCGCTGCCGCGCCACCCGGTTCACCCCGGAAAACGCCGCCGACTCGATCTCGACATTGAAGTGGGTGCCACCGCCCTCGCGGTGCCCCGCATGCCCCTGGTGGCGCGCGCTGTCGTCCACCACCTCCAGACGGGAGGGGGCGAAGGCCGAAGTGAGCTTTTCATGGATCACTTTTGATATGGGGTGTGAGTCGGTCATGTTCAATTCTGGAAAAGGCTACCTTGTAGGCCCATACTTCGGGCGATGAGTGGCGCCTTTCAATACCGACCCCGACTAATCGACATCCGTGTCCGGCCGCCCAAGGAGGGCGAGAAGGAAGCGGAGACCGACGTCAACGCCCTCAAGCCGGGCGAGCGGGCCTGCGACCACGCCGGCTGCCGCACCGCCGCCACAGCGCGCGCGCCGAAATCGCGCCAGATGATGGACCAGCACTACTGGTTCTGTCAGCCGCACGCGGCCGAGTACAACAAGCAGTGGAACTTCTTCGCCGGCATGAGCGACGAGCAGGTCGCCGAGGTGCAGGCCTCGCGCCTGACCGGCGAGCGCCCGACCTGGTCGATGAAGGCCAGCAACCGCAGCCGCGAAGCCCAGGCCGGAACCCGCGACCCCGGCGCCTTCGTCGATCCCTTCAGCCTGTTTGGCAGCGGCACGTCACAGGTCCAGGCCAAGCCCCGCGCCGACGGCCGGCTGCTGGGCAAGATGGAACGCGGCGCGCTTGCTGACCTCGACCTCGACGACACCGCCGAGCCCAAGGACATCAAGAAGCGCTACCACGAGCTGCTCAAACGCTGTCACCCCGACAGCAACGGCGGTGACCGCTCGGCCGAGCACAAGCTGCAGCGGGTCATCCAGGCCTGGAAGACGCTGAAGAAGGCGAAGCTGGCGTAACCTCCCGCCAGCCCTTCTCCGACACCCAGACCGCCAGCCAGCAGACCATCGCCCAGGCGATTCCGACGCACCACCCGGCCAGCACGTCGCTCGGCCAGTGAACGCCCAGGTAAACCCGGCTCAAGCCGACCAGCAGGGCCAGCACCACGCCGGCCGTCAACGCGAACCATTTGACCCGCCGCCGCTCCGCGAACCGGGCGACGAGGGCACCGAGCGTAATATAGACCACCGCCGACAGCATGGCGTGACCGCTGGGGAAGCTGGCGTTGACCGCCTCGACCAGGCGGAGGTCCAGCGGCGGCCGCTCGCGACCGAACAGCAGCTTCAGGCCCTGGCTGATGGTCACGCCGCCGACGCTGGC
>JANPKF010000204.1:0-3653 GCA_031425895.1 Caulobacteraceae bacterium
GTACAGCGCCAGCAGTTCGCTCCAGGCCCGCTCGGCTTCCGGTTCGTTGTAGGCTGCCGAGCCCGGGACGCACCAGCCATGGTTGGCCTTGTAGACCTCGACCGTGGCCTTCACGCCGGCATCGTCCATCGCCTTCTTGAGGATGGTCTTGCTGTCGGGCTGTTTGGCGTCGTCGTCCTGGGCGACGCCGAAGATCATCTCCGCCTTGATCTTCGGGGCCAGCAGGTGAGGGCTGTCGGGCGCGGTCGTGGTCAGCCCGCCGCCGTGCCAGCTGCCGCCGGCGCCGACCCGGTCAGGCCGGATGGCGGCGGCGCGCATGACGATGGCGCCGCCCATGCAGTAGCCGGTGAAGCCGACCTTGGCCTTGGAAACATGGTGGTTCTTGTCCAGCCAGTCGACGAAGGCGGCGGTGTCGGTATCGATGGTGGCCGTGGTCATCTTCGCCCGCAGGCCGAAGACCAGGGCGCGGCCTTCGGGCTTGGCGAAGTCGAAGGTCTCGGGCACGACCGGCGCCTTGGCGTCGCGGTAGTAGGGGTTGATGACCAGAACGCTGTAGCCGGCCGAGGCGAGGCGGCGACCCATCCGACGGAAGGCCGGGCGCAGGCCGACGACGTCGGGGATGATGACCACGCCGGGGGCTTTCTTCTTTCCATGGAAGAAGGCGGCGTCGCAGGTTCCGTCGGGGGTGGGGACGCTGACGTCCATCTCCATGATGCCGTCCTCGGCCAGGGCCGGGGCGGCGACCGCCGAGCCGATGGCCAGGGAGGCGAGACCGAAGCCCCGGCGGGAGATCCGGGAGTCGGGGGCGATGCCGGGGGGCGTGTCGTCGTCGCGGGCCATGTGGCGCTCCTTGTTTCAGTTCATTCTGGCCGGGTCTGCGCCGGGCCGCATCCTAAGATGGCGTGATCGCGATGCGTTGCCAGTCCGGGCCGCGCGAGCGATGGTTGTCGCAGATGGAACCGCCATGCTGACATACGAGGAACGGTCGGCCCCCGCCGCCCTTCGCGGGGTGGTCAGTCATTTCGCCGAGCGGCGGGGCGATCTGACCGGGCGACCGGTCTCGCTGGCGCTGCCCGGACGGCCGGACCAGTTCCTCGAGATCTACCTCGCCGAGCCCTATCGCCCCCGCATCGATGGCGGGGCGCCCAGTCCGGCGCCGGAAATGGTCGTCGTCGGACCCCAGAGTTATCGGCGGGTGGAACTGGACATGGTCGGGCAGGTGGTCGCCTTTCATATCCATTTCTCGCCGACGGGCTTTCATCGGCTGTTCGGCCCGTCGATGCGGCAGATCGCTGACCAGGCGTTCAACGCCGCGGATGTCCTGGGCCATCGCGCCGCCCGGTTGAGAGAGGCGGTGCGGCAGGCCGCCGGCTTCGAGGAGCGGGTCCTGGCCGCCGCCGCCTGGATCGCCGACGCTCTGGCGACAGCGGCGGCCGAGACCCCGGTCGATCGGGCCGCCCGACTGCTGGCCCGGGCGGGTGGTGTGGCGCGGGTGGAAGACCTGGCGGTTCGCAGCGGGCTGGGGGTGAGACAGTTCAATCGTCGGTTCGCCGAGGCGGTCGGCCTGGCGCCCAAGCTTTACGCCCGCACGCTTCGCTTCAATCGGGTGCTGGACCAAAGGATCCGGCGTCCCGGCGAAAGTTGGACCCGCCTGATCCAGGAGGCCGGCTACTTCGATGACGCCCACTTCGCGAGAGACTGCCGGGCCTTCGGCGGCGCCTCTCCGGGGGCGCTCGCGGCCCAGGCCTTTGTCGGATGACCGATTTTTACAATCGCCGCCCGCCGCGTCCGGGCATGTCCTCTCCTGACCGGAAAAGGGACATGGGATGCGGAGGCGAACGGTGCTGGCGGGTATGGGAGCGATGATGGCGGCGGGCGGAGCGCAGGCGGCGGACGATCGGTTGGCGAAGGGGGTTCAGGCCTTCCTGCAGGCGCATGAGGACGCCTGGAACGCCGCCGACGCCAAGGCGATGTTCGACTGGGCGACGCCGGATGTTCACTGGGTCAATGTAGTGGGCATGCACTGGCGCGGCCGCGAGGAGGTCGAGACGGCGCACCGGGTCTATTTCGACATCATGTTTCGGGGCGTGCCGCTGAAGCTGTTCGAGATCGAGCGAGTGACGCCGCTGGCGCCGGAAGTTGTGGTCTGCGTCGCCTGCTGGCGGGTCGGCGCCTATCGCACGCCCGGCGGTCAGATGCGGCCGGAGGCCCTGAACCGCATGAGTTTCACCCTGGTCGGCCCGCCCGAGGCCCTGAGGATGGCGCATGTCGCCAACATCGAGGTGGTGGCCGAGGCCCAGGCGCATGACCCGATCAGGGGGCGGCGGGGCTGACCTCGCGCTCTCGCAGCCAGCGCATGCGATAGGCGTTCATCGCCACCACGCCCAGCTGGTCGAGCAGGCGGAAATTGACGAAGGCGCCGACCGGGGCGCCGATAACCGGGATCAACTGGGCCAGTTTCGCCAGGTCGATGTAGTCGCGGTACTGCTGCTGGAAGGTGCGCCAGTCGAAGTCCTTGGGCGAGGCCGGGTGCGGGGTGGTGTCCCAGGTCTCCAGGGTCTGCAGCACGGCCTGGCGGTGGTCGGCGCCGGAAAAGGCCAGCTGGAAGATCGACAGGATGTAGAGCCGCTCCTGCCAGCTCTCGCCGTCGTGGCCATAGAGGGCGGCGATCTCGAACAGCAGCTTGATCTTCAAGCCGATCAGCACCGGAAAGTCCGCGGCCGCCAACAGGAAGCCGCCGGCCCCGGCCACCCCGCCCTCGGCCGCCGCCATGGTGCGGTAGGCGGCGATGCGCTGGCGCACCAGCCCCTCGCGGGCCCCGAACGAGGCGCTCTCGAGCGGCTTGGCGGTCGTCAGGTCAGAGCCGGTGAGGATGGTGCGGGTAAGGCCCTCAATGACTTTTGTTATGGCGCCGTGAATCTTTTCAGGGATCAGATTGTTCACCGTCGCCTGCATGTTCCGCGCGGCGCGGTCCATGGGTCCGGGCGGCCTGGCGATCTTGAGCCGCCAGGCTTCCAGTTCGGCGAGGGCGGCTTCCTCGTGTGCGTCCAGACGGGCCATCAGGCCTTACAACGCGGCCAGGACCGCATCGCCCATTTCGACGGTTGAAAGCTGTCCGCCGAGGTCGCGGGTTCGCGCGCCGTTCGCCAGGGCGGCCTCGACGGCCTTGTAGAGGCGATCGGCCTCGGCGGGCCGATTCAGGCTCCAGCGCAGGGCCATCTCGAACGACAGAATGGCGGCCAGCGGGTTGGCGACACCCTGGCCTGCGATGTCGGGCGCCGAGCCGTGGATGGGTTCGTAGAGGCCAGGGCGGCCGGCTTCGCCGAGCGCGGCGGAGGGCAGCATGCCGAGCGAGCCGGTCAGCTGGGCGGCGGCGTCGGAGAGGATGTCGCCGAACAGGTTGTCGGTCAGCAGGACGTCGAACTGGGTGGGGGCGCGGACCAGCTGCATGGCGGCGTTGTCGGCCAGGATGTGTTCCAGCTGGACGTCGGCGTACTCGCGTTTGTGCAGGTCGGTGACGACTTCGCGCCAGAGCAGGCCGCTCTCCATGACGTTGGACTTCTCGGCGCTGTGCACCTTGTTCTTGCGGCCGCGGGCCAGTTCGAAGGCGACGCGGGAAACACGCTCGATCTCGCTGGTTGTGTAGACCTGGG
>JANPKF010000205.1:0-1514 GCA_031425895.1 Caulobacteraceae bacterium
GGCCTTGTCGCGGTCGATATCCACCGACAGACGCGGTGCATTGGGCTCATAGTCGATGCGCGGCCGGGCCATGCCAGGGTTGTTCTCCGCGGCGTCCAGGATCGGGGCCAGCCAGCGGGCGATCTCGCCGTAGTCGTTGCCCAGCGCGATCAGGTCGACGTTGGCCCCGCCACCACCGCCGCCACCACCGCCCCGCTGGAACGGCCCGCGCACGCTGGCCACGGCGCGAACGCCGGTGATGCGGCTCAGGGACCGGTTCAGCTCGGCGGCGACCTCGTCCGAGGTCATCTTCCGCTCGCCCCAACCCTTCATGACGACCACGCCATTGCCGGTGTTGAACTGGCTCTGGCCGAACCGCGGGACGCTGATGATGTAGCGCTCGGCCTCGCCCCGGTCGTAGTATTCCTTGAGCTGCTTCTCGACCTGGGCGGCGGCTTTCAGGGTGTATTCGTAGCCTGCGCCTTCGGGCCCGCTGATGCTGACGTCGACCCGGCCGCGATCCTCGTTCGGCACCAGTTCCTGCGGCACCACCTTGAACAGCAGGGCCGCCAGACCCATCAGCACGACGACCAGGACAATGGCCCCGATGCTGGCGATCCGCTTGCCGAGCAGCATGTCGAGGCTGTCGTGATAGGAGGCGCTGAGGCGGCCCATGCCGGCATTGACCTTGCGGGCCAGCCAGCCTTCGCTCTGAGCGGGGCGCAGCAGTTTCGACGCCATCATCGGCGACAGGCTGAGCGCCAGCAGCGCCGAGAAGGCCACCGCCGCCGCAATGGCCACGGCCAGCTCGACGAACAGTCGGCCGATATAGCCCGGCAGTAACATCAGCGGGGCGAACACACTGATCAGAACGACCGTGGTGGCGACGACGGCGAAGAACACCTGACGGGTGCCGCGCATGGCGGCGACCGGCGCCGGCTCGCCCTCGTCGACACGCCGCTGGATGTTCTCGACCACGACAATGGCGTCGTCGACCACAAGGCCGATGCTCAGCACGAGGGCCAGCAGGGTCAGAAGGTTCAGCGAGAAGCCGAGCGGCGCCAGGACGATGAAGCTGGACAGCAGGCAGATCGGGGCGACCACAGAGGGGATCAGCGCCGCGCGCCAGCTGCCCAGGAAGATGAAGTTGACCAAGGCCACCAGGAACAGGGCGATGCCCATGGTGATCCAGACCTCATGGATGGCCTCGGAGGTGAACTCGGAGCTGTCGACGGCGACGATGAGTTCGGTGCCGGCCGGCAGGGTCTCGTTGATCCGGGCGACTTCTTCCCGGGCCAGCTTTGCGATCTGCAGGTCATTGGCCTGGCTCTGACGGGTCAGGGCGATGCCGATCTGGAAGACGCCATTGCCCTTGAACAGCCGGCGACGCTCGTCGGGACCTTCCTCGATGCGGGCGATATCGCCCAGCCGGGTGACATAGGCCGGGTTATCGATGCCCTGGCTCTCGACCCGGCCGGTGTTGGCGTTGGTGGATGTGGCGCCGGCGACTCCGGTCGCCGAGACGCTGGCCTGGC
>JANPKF010000206.1:0-4611 GCA_031425895.1 Caulobacteraceae bacterium
CAGATTCTCGAAATTGGCCAGCAGGGTGTAGCTGACGCCGATGGAGACGCTGTCGATCCCCTCGCCGACCAGCTCCTCGACGGTGTCGAGGGCGTCGATGTTGTAGATGTCGTCGCCGGCCCCGCCCTTGATATCATCGACCCCGGCCTTGCCGTGCAGGATGTCGGCGCCGAGCCCGCCGCGCAGGATGTCGTCGCCGGCCCCGCCGGATAGTTCGTCATTGCCGTCCAGCCCGTCGATCATGTCATTGCCGACGCCGCCGAGGATCAGGTTGCCGGCCGTATTGCCGGTCAGGGTCGCGTCGCCCGAGCCGATCATCGTCAGGTTTTCGAAGAACTGCGCCAGGGTATAGCTGGCCGCCACCCGCACGGTGTCGGTCCCCTCGTTGTCCAGCTCCGTCAGGGTATCGAGCGCATCGGCCAAGTAGATGTCGTTGCCCGTGCCGCCGGCCATCTGGTCGGCTCCGGCGCCGCCGTCGAGCTGGTCATTGTCGGCCCCGCCCAGCAGGATGTCGTCGCCGCCCAGGCCGTAGAGTTTGTCGTCGCCGGCCTGGCCGGTCAGGCTGTTGGCGCCCGTCTGCCCACGGATGATATTGGCCGAGCCGTTGCCCGTGCCGTTGACGTTGCCCGACCCGGTCAGGGTCAGGTTCTCGAGGAAGGCCAGCAGGGCATAGCTCGAGCCGGTCTTCACCGTATCGACACCGCTGCTGTCGGTGATCGTGTCGCCGCCGTTGTCGAGGGTGTAGGTATCGTCGCCATCGCCGCCGTTCATGGCGTCCGCGCCGGTCCCGCCGTCGAGCACATCGCTGCCCTCGGCGCCCTCCAACAGGTCCGAGCCGGCCCCGCCGACCAGCAGGTCGTCGCCGCCCAGCCCCCGGAGGATATCGTTGCCCGCCCCGCCGATGATGTGGTTCCTCAGCGCGTTGCCCGTCCCCTCGGCCGCCCCGCCCTGCAGGGTCAGGTTTTCGAGGTTGTCGCCCAGCGTGTAGTTGAAGCTGGCCCTGATCGTATCGACGCCCTCGTCAGCCAGTTCGACGACGACATCGAGGGCGCTGTCGACGATGTAGGTATCGTCGCCGGCCCCGCCGGTCATGCTGTCGGCGCCGGCGCCGCCGTCCAGGGTGTCCTTGCCCAGGCCGCCGATCAGGATGTCGTTGCCGACATAACCGTACAGGCTGTCATCGCCGTCGCCGCCGTCCAGGGTGTTGGCGGCGTCGGTGGCCTTGATGATGTTGTTGCTGGCGTTGCCCGTGCCGTTCAGCGCGCCCTGCACCAGGATCAGCAGCTCGATCTCGGCCATCAGCACGTAAGAAACCGAGGCCTGTACCGTGTCGTTGCCGCCCAGGAAGTATTCGACGGCCTGGTCGGCCCCGTTGTCGACATAGAAGATGTCGTCGCCATTACCGCCGGTCATCGCATCGATGCCCGCGCCGCCGTCCAGCCTGTCCGCCCCCTCGCCGCCGTCGAGGACGTCGGCGCCCTCCTTGCCGATCAGCAGATCGGCGCCGTCCATGCCGTAGAAGGTGTTGACGCCGGCCGTGCCGGTCAGGGTGTTGGCCGAGGCGTTGCCGTAGCCCGTGGTTTCGCCGCCGATCCCGAAGGTCAGGTTCTCGACCTCGGCCTGCAGGGTGTAGTCGGCCAGGACGCTGTTGACCGTATCGGTCCCGCCGGCCGCCAGTTCGACGGTCAGGTCGCCGTAGGAATCGACCTGATAGGTGTCATTGCCCGCCCCGCCGATCATCCGGTCAGCGCCGGCCAGGCCGTTCAGCTTGTCAGCCCCGGCGCCGCCGTCCAGCACGTCGATGCCGGCCGTGCCGACCAGGTTGTCGATGCCCTCCAGCCCGACGAAGGAACTGGCGGTCGAGGTCGTGCCGCTGAGATTATCATTGCCGGCCGTGGCGACGATGGACTTGAAGCTGACGGTCCCGGTCGAGACCCCGCCGTCGTCATCCACCACCTGATACTGGAAGGTCCCCGTCGCCGCCGTCGCCAGGATCCGGATCTCGCCGCCGACGAGCGAGACGGTGCAGCCGACGCCGTTGCTGACCCCCAGGATGGTCAGGGAGTCGCCGTCGGCGTCGCTGTCATTGGCGGTCAGGGCGCCGAAGGGCACGGTCACCGCCACGCCGCGCGTCACCGACAGGGTATCGCCCCCCGCCGTTGGCACGGTCTTGGTCTCGATGCCGCCGTTGCCGATCAGGGTCGCGACCTGGGCCGCCGTGACGCCCAGGATGCGGACGATCGGTCCGTCCGTCACGCCCGGGAAGGTCAGGGTGACGCCGCCGCCGTCCTCGGCCACGTTCAGGTTGGCCAGCGTCAGGCCGAGCCCGGTGAAGAACAGCTTGTGCGCCGTCGGATCGAAGCCGTGGATGGTGTCCGACCCGTCGCCCAGGGCGAAATGGAACCGGTCGGCCTCTCCGACCTGGCCGTAAAGGATGTCGACGCCCTGCCCGCCATAGAGCGCGTCCCAGCCGGTCTGGCCGTTGAGCACGTCGTTCCCGCCGCCGCCGAACAGCTTGTCGTCCAGTCCGCCGCCAGAGAGCACATTGGCGCCGGTGGTGCCGGTGATCACATCGTTGCCAGACCCGCCGATGGCGTTCTCGATGCTGATCAGGGTGTCGACGCCGTTCCCGGTCGCCGTGCCGGCGGTCTGGTTGATGGTCTGGAACGACAGGGCGCCGGTGGTGTCATAGGTGTCCGACCCGTCGCCGCCGTTGATCAGGTCGTTGCCATCCGTGCCGAAGTCGAACATCTCGCCGCTGCCCGAGCGGAAGGTGTCATCGCCGCTCTGGCCATTGATCGTATCATTGTCGTTGCCGCCGCGGAGGATGTCGCCGCCGCCGCCGCCCGTAATCTGGTCGTCGCCGCCCCGGCCCTCGATCGTATCGACGCCGTCGCCCAGATCATCCGCCCCGCCGATCAGGATCTCGCCCCATCCGCTGCCCGTCAGGGTGTCGGCGTCGGCGCCGCCATCGACGGTGACCACGAAAGCCAGCGCCGGCAGGGAAAACTGCTGGACGGTGATGGTGTCGTTGCCCGATCCGCCGCTTGCCAGCTTCATCGACTGGCCGCCCAGGATCGTGTCGTCTCCCTCGTCGCCGTAGATGAAATCGACCGAGTCCGGGAGCCCGGGCTGCAGGTAGTCCAGGCTGTTGAGGACGTCGTTCCCGCCCCAGCCGTGGATCACGTCGCTGCCGCCGCCGCCATCAATGGTGTCGCCCGCGTTGCCGCCGGTGATGTAGTCGCTGAAGAGCCCTCGGGCGAAATAGTTGATCGCCTCGATGCTGATCAGCACCGTCCCGTCGCTGCCGATGTTATTGCCGCCGGCGTCTTCGTGCACGAAGGTGTAGCCGCTGGAGCGGCGGATCTCGGCGGTGTCGAAACCATTGCCGCCATTGATGGCCGCATCCTGGTCGTCGCTGCGCAGAATGTCATTGCCGTCCTCGCCGGACAGCAGGTCCAGTCCGCCCAGGCCCGTGATGTCGTCGTCCCCGCCGCCGCCCAGCAGGGTGTCGGCGATCTGTGAGCCCTCGATTTTTTCCGCCCCCGAACCACCCTGGACGCCCAGGGAGTCCATGCCGAAGAACACCGTGCCGTCGCCCAGCATCCCCGAGCTGAAGTTGAGCGAGGTCGGACCCGTCTGCGCCGACAGGTCGACGAACAGCAGGTCGCCGCCCGAATTGTCGAAGCCGGGATCGCCGCCGTAGATCGTGTCGGCGCCCTGGCCATAGACGTGGGTGATGCTGTCTGCGCCACCGCCGCCCTCGATGGTATCGTTCCCCAGGCCGCCGTCGAGATCGTCCGCCCCCTCGTCGCCCCACAGGTGGTCGGCCCCGTCGGCGCCCCGCAGCACATCGTCGCCGTCGCCGCCGTGCAGGTCGTCGGCCGCATCGCTGCCGGTCACGGTGTCGACCAGCGCCCCGCCCCGGAAGTCGATGATCTCGAAGCCGTCGTAGGTCTGGCCGGCCGAGATGGCCCCGCTCACCGCAGGCCCGACGAAGGTATAGGTCAGCGCCACGCCCGTGCCGTCGAGAATCAGCCGGTCGTAGTTGCCGGTGTCGCCACTGATCAGGTCGCCATGCGCCTGGAAGCCGGCGGCCGCCAGCTGCACCGTCACCGTGTCGTCGCCCTCATCACCGGTCAGTTGGTCATCACCATTGCCGCCGATCAGCTGGTCATTGCCCTCTTCGCCCCACAGGCTGTTGGTCGGCCCGCCGCCGGCCTCGATGATGTCGTCGCCCTGGCCGCCGGTCATGTTGTCGGCGCCATCGCCGCCAAGGATGTGGTCGTCGCCCTCACCGCCGTCGATGATGTCCGCGCCGGCGTCGCCATACAGGACGTCGTTCGCCCCCTCGCCATGGAGGGTATCGTTGTCGTCACCGCCGTGGATGGTGTTGGCCAGGGCGTTGCCGGTCACCGTGTCCGCGCCGCCCAGGCCGTCATAGGTTTCCTGGTGCGGGGTCAGCGGCGCGACGTCGTCGCCGGCCGTGCCGACATAGAACTTCTCCCACTGCACGGTGTAGGTGCGCACGAAGGGGGCGAACAGGCCGCTGACGTTGAACGTCTCGGGCAGAGGTGGGCTGCCCCCGCTGATCGTCGAGCTCGGAGGCGA
>JANPKF010000207.1:0-1823 GCA_031425895.1 Caulobacteraceae bacterium
GGCCGTCTGGGCCACCAGCGACATCATCACCGCGATGCCATTCTTGGCGCGATGGGCCAGCTCTCCCAGCAGCAGGCTGCGGCGATCCTCGGCCTGCTTGCGCTTGGTGATGTCCAGCGAGGTGCCGACCACCAGGCGAACGCCCGACTCGTCCTTCACCACCCGCCCCTGGGCCTGGATCCAGCGGATTTCTCCGTCCGGAAGCCCGGCGACCCGATGTTCGACGGTGTAGTCGCCGCCGTCGGGCTGGTCCTCCGCCGCGGCATAGGCCAGCCGCACGATCTCAGCGTCATCCGGATGCACCAGCGACAGAAACCGCTCGATGGTGATCGGCTCGTCCGGGGTCAGGCCGAACATCTCGCGGTTGCGGGCCGACCAGGTCAGCTTGGCCGTGTGCACGTCCCATTCCCAAAAGCCCAGTCCGGTGGCCTCCACCGCCGCCTCGAGCCGCAGCTGCTGCTCGCGACGCTCGGCCGCATCCTTGCGCTCCTGGGTGATGTCGGTGAGCAGGCCAGTCCAGACCGCCGAGCCGTCGGCCTTGCGGGTGGGCGCGGACTGAATGCGCCGCCAGCGCCGCGCGCCGTTCGGCAGGACCATCTCCACCTCGATGGAAAAGGGGCCTTCAGCCGCCTGCGCCGCCGCCTCGGCCTCCCCCATCGCCACCCGATGCTCCGGGACGATCTGCTCGTAGAGGAGACTGGGGTTGGCCAGGGCCTGCTGCGGCGTGATCCCGGTCAGCTGGAAGCAGTTCGGCCCGACAAAGGTGAACATGCGCGAGGCGCCCTTGGCGTCGACCTCGATCCGAAAGGACATGCCAAGGCCCAGGGCGTCGGCGACCTCGTGAAACGAGGCCGGCTCCTCGCGGGCCTTGATATTCGCCTCGTTCAACATCCCGTCCTTCATGGGCGTGGGGACACGCCCACCGGCCGCAGCGATGCAGCCGGGTTTTCCGACTCTACAGTTAGGACTCTGACAGCCGTGTTTCACCCGCTGTGGCGGTTGGTCGCGGCCCTTGTCAGGGTCGCCGAACGGCCCGGCGCAGGTCCCTAGGATCCGGGCAGAACAGCGACGGCGTCGGGCAGCTCGTTGGGATTGTCCGCCGAGGATCCTGGGAAATTCTTCGCCAGAACCTCGGCGCACAGGTCGATGCAGGCCAGGAACCCCGCCCCGGCCTCGCCGCGCGTCAGGCCACTGGTCAGGGCGCTCATGGCCTCGTCCCACACGCCCGGCGCGACAACGCTGTTGACGCCCTCGTCAGCCACCAGCTCTGCCATCCGCTCCGCCGCGGAGACATAGATCAGCACCCCCGTCCGCGCCCGGGTGAGATGCATGTTCTTGGCCAGGAACTGCTCCTGGGCCCTGGCCCGCACAGCGGCCCGCTTGAGGCGGCGGGGCGTCAGCGCCCGGCGGACCGGCTCGAAGGAGGTGATCGCCACGGTAAGCGCAAATAGCAGACCCTGAAGCAGGATGACGCCCGCCAGCGCCCGGCGGACCGCGCCTGTGGCTGCCTCCCCCACCTGCGCCGCGGTCCAGCCGCCGAACAGGTCCGGGACCGAGATCTGGACGCCGGCCAACAACAGCAGCGCAGGCGCCAGCAAGGCGATCCCCGCGCCCCAGGCCAGCGGCGTCTGGGCGTATTCGGAGCTCTCCTCGGCCAGGACGCAGTAGATTTCCCCGCTGGTGCGGGTCTCGGCTTCTCGCACCCGCGCCTCGATGGCGGCCAGGGCCTCAGGGCCCAGGATTGGTTTTGTGTCCATCACCAGCTCCCCGACGATCCGCCGCCGCCGAACGACCCGCCGCCGCCGGAGAAGCCGCCGCCGCCG
>JANPKF010000208.1:0-8542 GCA_031425895.1 Caulobacteraceae bacterium
GATGACCGAGCCCAGGTAGTCTTCCGGGGTCACGACTTCGACGGCCATGATCGGCTCGAGCAGCTTCGGGGCGCCCTTTTCACGGAGCTCCTTGAAGGCGGCGCGGGCGGCGATTTCGAAGGCCAGGACCGAGGAGTCGACGTCGTGGTAGGCGCCGTCGGTCAGGGTGGCCTTGAAGTCGATCAGCGGGAATCCGGCCAGCAGGCCGTTTTCCTTGGAGGACTCGAGGCCCTTCTGAACGCCGGGGATGTATTCCTTCGGCACGTTGCCGCCGACGATGGCGCTTTCGAAGACGAAGCCCGAGCCGGGCTCGCCCGGTTCGAAGGTCAGCTTGATGCGGGCGAACTGGCCCGTACCGCCGGTCTGCTTCTTGTGGGTGTAGTCGATGTCGGCCTTGCGACCCAGGCTTTCACGATAGGCAACCTGCGGCGCGCCGATGTTGGCTTCGACCTTGTAGGTCCGCTTCAGGATGTAGATCTTGATGTCGAGGTGCAGCTCGCCCATGCCCTTCAGGATCGTCTGGCCCGACTCGTGGTCGGTCGAGACGGTGAAGGACGGATCTTCCGACGCCAGCTTGGCCAGGGCGACGCCCAGCTTTTCCTGGTCAGCCTTGGACTTCGGCTCAACCGCGATCTCGATGACCGGGGCCGGGAATTCCATGCGCTCGAGGATGACCGGCGACTTGTTGGGATCGCACAGGGTGTCCCCGGTGCGGGTGTCCTTCAGGCCGGCCAGGGCGACGATGTCGCCGGCGAAGGCTTCCTTGATGTCCTGGCGGTCGTTGGAGTGCATGAGCAGCATGCGCCCGACGCGTTCCTTACGGTCGCGGGTCGAGTTCAGCAGGCCCATGCCGGTTTCCAGCTTGCCCGAGTAGATGCGGCAGAAGGTCAGGGAGCCGACGAAGGGGTCGTCCATGATCTTGAAGGCGAGCACGGCGAGGGGCTCGTCGTCCGAGGCGCGACGAACGATGTCTTCCTCGGTGCGGAAGTCGATGCCCTTGGTCGGCGGAATGTCCAACGGCGAGGGCAGGTAGTCGACGACGGCGTCGAGCAGGGGCTGGACGCCCTTGTTCTTGAAGGCCGAGCCACAGAGGATCGGGTAGAAGGCGCCGGTCAGCACGGCCTTGCGGATGCACTTCTTGATGACCTCGATCGAGGGCTCTTCGCCGCCGAGGTAGGCTTCCATGGCCTCGTCGTCGAGTTCGACGGCGTTTTCGATCATGTAGTGACGGGCGGCCTCGGCCTCGTCCTTCATGTCGGCCGGGATCTCTTCGTCGTGGAATTCAGCGCCAACGGCGTCGGTGTCCCAGACCACGGCCTTCATGCGGACCAGATCGACCAGGCCCTTGAGGTTGTTTTCGGAACCGATCGGCAGCTGGATCGGAACGGCCTTGGCGCCCAGGCGGTCGCGGATGCTCTCGACCGACTTGACGAAGTCGGCGCCGATCTTGTCCATCTTGTTGACGAACACGATGCGCGGCACGCGGTACTTGTCGGCCTGGCGCCAGACGGTTTCGGTCTGCGGCTCAACGCCGGCGTTGCCGTCGAGAACGGTGACCGCGCCGTCGAGCACGCGCAGCGAGCGCTCGACTTCGATGGTGAAGTCGACGTGCCCGGGGGTGTCGATGATGTTCAGGCGGTGGTCTTTCCAGAAGGCGGTCGTCGCGGCGGACGTGATCGTGATGCCACGCTCCTGCTCCTGGTCCATCCAGTCCATGGTGGCCGCGCCATCGTGGACTTCGCCCATCTTATGGTTCTTGCCGGTGTAGTACAGGATCCGCTCGGTCGTCGTCGTCTTGCCCGCATCGATGTGGGCCATGATTCCGAAGTTGCGGTAGTCTTCAATCTTGCTGGCGCGGGCCATGGGATGTGCCTGGTGTTAGAATGAGCGAAACGGGCGGTTTGAGAATTCAAACCGCCCGCGTCTGTAAGACCTGACGGCGCTGGTGAGTTACCAGCGGTAGTGGGAGAACGCCCGGTTGGCTTCCGCCATCTTGTGCGTGTCTTCGCGCTTCTTGACCGCGGTGCCGCGGTTGTTCGAAGCGTCCAGCAGTTCGCCGGCCAGCTTTTCGGTCATGGTGTTCTCACCACGCTTGCGCGCGGCGGTGACCAGCCAGCGGATGGCGAGCGCCCGACGACGGTCCGGACGGACCTCGACCGGCACCTGGTAGGTGGCGCCGCCGACGCGGCGCGAACGGACTTCGATCGCCGGGGCGACGTTGTCCAGGGCGCCGTGGAAGGTTTCCAGGGGACCCTGGTCCTTGCGCTTGGCTTCCAGAATGTCGAAGGCGCCGTAGATGATGTTCTCGGCGACGGCTTTTTTGCCTTCGTACATGACGTAGTTCATGAATTTCGTGACGACCAGGTCCCCAAACTTGGGGTCCGGCAGCACCTGGCGCTTCTCTGCGCGACGACGACGGGACATTGAATCTCTTCCTTACTTCGGGCGCTTGGCGCCGTAGTGCGAACGGCGCTGCTTACGGTCCTTGACCCCTTGGGTATCGAGGACGCCACGCAGGATGTGGTAGCGAACGCCGGGAAGGTCCTTCACGCGGCCGCCGCGGATGAGCACAACGCTGTGCTCCTGAAGGTTGTGACCTTCACCGGGGATGTAGCACACGGCTTCGACGCCGGTGGTCAGGCGGACCTTGGCCACCTTCCGCAGAGCCGAGTTCGGCTTCTTGGGGGTGGTGGTGTAGACGCGGGTGCAAACACCACGGCGCTGGGGGCAGCCCTTGAGGGCGGGAACCTTGTTGCGCACGGGCTTGGGTTGCCGCGGCTTACGGATCAGCTGGTTGACTGTAGGCATCTAATCTCTGTGCTCGTGGAAGCGTGTGCCTTTCGGCCGAAGCGCTTCAGGGTCCTATAGGGTTCGTCCATCCGAGCCGTTGAACGCGCAAACTCACCGGCTGCGTCGTTGCGGCCGGCGGGTCGTGGAGTTCTTCGGGTGAGGATCGGTTAAGACCCTGCCTCGAAAGAGCGGGCTAGATACTCGCGAGACCCCCAAAGGTCAAGGGTTTCCGGACTCTTGGGGAGGGCTGGCAGGACCGTTCGGGATTCAGGGCGCAACAGACAGGGGCTTGCCGAGGGAGGCCCCGGTCTCATCGTTAAATTCCGCACGCCGCCCGACGAACAGGCCTGCGCGACTCAGTGTGCCCAGCGGGCGCTCGGGCGGCCAGGAGGCCGTCGAAATCTCTTCGCCCGCAAAGGGTCTGCGCGGGGACACGTTTTGGCCGCGCCCGGCAATCAGCGTTCGCGCCGGACAGGACGGGAGGGCGGGTGGCCCAGACGCGCGAGCAGCGACGGAACCAGGGGCGGGTGGCGATCGTCACCGCCCTGTCGGTGATGGCTCACGTCGCCGTCTTCACCCTTATCGGCCTCAACACGCCGGGCGTCCGGGAACGGCCGCCGCTGCCGGACGAGGTGATCGACATCAGCCTGTTTCCGCCCCGGGCGCAGCCGACCAAGCCCACCCCGGCCAAGGCGGGCGGCAACCCCTCTGACGGCATCCCCAGGCGGGATACCACCGCGCCGTTGCTTCATGTCCCCGCCGTCGAGCCGCCGTCGCAGGTGGCCCCCTCTCCGCTGCCGGCTCCGGCTCCGGCCGGGGCCAGCGCGCGCGGCGAACGGAAGGGCGGCTCCGGGCGCGGGCCATCGATCTTTCCGTCACCGGGCGAAGACACCCGCAAGGCGCTGCGCGGCGCCTATGGCTGCGCCTATCCGGATGCAGTGGGCCTGAACCGGCGCGAGCGTGAGGCCTGTCTGGATCGGCCTGGCCGCGCGATGTCCCCCATCGCCGCGCCGATCCCCGACGAGAAGCGAAAGCGCTGGGACCAGGTGGCGGCCAGGCAGGAACGGGACCGCGACTGGCTCGAAAACCCGACGATGCCGACCGGGACCAGCGAGGCGCAGGGCCCCGGCCGTCCCGCCGGCGTCGGTGAGGCCAATCCGGTCTTCGCGCCGATCAAGACGCCCTTCTAGTCGGAAAGCGCTCTAGCCCCAGGGCAGGACGGCGCGCAGGCGGGCGGTCTCGTCGGCCGCGCCCTTTCGCTCGGCCCGCCAAAGCCGTTCCGCCAGCACGGCGCGCTGCTCGGCGCCGAGGCGGGCCCAGTCCAGGGCGCCGGTCGGGAGGTCGTAGATCCAGTCCCTGGGGCGCAGGGCGTAGGACAGCCAGCTCATCCGGCCGGTGGCGTAGTCGAGGACATGCTGCAGCTCGTGCTGCAGCAGGGCCATGGCCGCGGGCTGGCGCGAGCAGTCGTCGGGCGCGCGGCCCCAGTAGATGCGGTCGCCCAGGGTCAGGACGGGCGTGTGCCCGCGCCAGAGGTGCGACAGGCGGGCAAGCGGCGAAGACCCGGAGACGAGGCGCGGGAAGGCCCCGGCGGCCATCAGGGCATCCCACAGGCCGTCGGAGAGCGCCGCGCGCTCTGAGGCGGTCAATGATCTGGTTACCCCCGGGCGCATGCCGAGCAACATAGCGCGGAAATGGCGGTTTCAACCTGCCACCCGCGCCCAAACGAAAACGGCCCGGGATCGCTCCCGGGCCGTCTCGATAGGTCTGGACCGTCCGACTAGTCGGCGAGGACTTCGTCGGCGATCTCGGCGGGCAGCGGTTCCATGGTCGCTTCACGCGAGGCGGCCAGCTGCTCGTCACGCTTGGTGGCGATCTTCTGGAGGTTCCGCAGGTAGGAGCCCGTACCCGCCGGGATGAGCCGGCCGACGATGACGTTTTCCTTGAGGCCTTCGAGGGTGTCGACCTTGCCGTGGACCGAGGCGTCCGTGAGCACCCGGGTCGTTTCCTGGAAGGAAGCGGCCGAGATGAAAGAACGGGTCTGCAGCGAGGCCTTGGTGATGCCCAGCAGAACCGGCTGGGTGATCGCCGGGCGGCCGCCGCGGGCTTCGGTCTTGGCGTTCTCGATGTCGAATTCCGACTTGTCGAGGTGGTCGCCCTTGATGAGGCCGGTGTCGCCGGGCTCGAGGATTTCCACCTTCTGCAGCATCTGGCGAACGATCACCTCGATGTGCTTGTCGTTAATCGGCACGCCCTGCAGGCGGTAGACTTCCTGGATTTCGTTGACCAGGAAGTTGGCCAGCTCCTCGATGCCCAGGATGCGCAGGATGTCGTGCGGATCCGGGTTGCCGTCGATGATGTACTCGCCCTTGCGCACCACGTCGCCGTCATGGACCGCGATGTGCTTGCCCTTGGGGATCAGGAACTCGACGGGTTCGCCACCGTCCTCCGGGGTGATCTTGATCCGGCGCTTGTTCTTGTAGTCGCGCCCGAACTCGACCCGGCCGTCCATCTCGGCGATGACCGCGCAATCCTTCGGACGACGGGCTTCGAACAGCTCGGCAACACGCGGCAGACCGCCGGTGATGTCGCGCGTCTTGGCGCCTTCCGTGGGGATACGGGCGATGATTTCGCCAGGCTTGACCATGTCGCCGTCAGACACCGACAGAATGGCGCCGACCGACAGCAGGTAGCGGGACTCACCGCCGGCGGCGAGGCGCTGGTAGGCGCCGTCTTCGCCAAGCACCGCGAGCGCCGGACGCAGGTCCGTGCCCTTGGAACCGGTGCGCCAGTCGCTGACGACGCGCTGGGCGATACCCGTCGCTTCGTCGGTTTCCTCGCGGACGGAGAAGCCCTCGACCAGGTCTTCGGCGCGGATGCGGCCGCCGACTTCGGTGATGATCGGGGTGGTGTAGGGGTCCCATTCGGCGATGCGTTGGCCGCGCTTGATCTTGTCGCCGTCCTTGACCTTCAGACGCGCGCCGTACGGCGGCTTGTAGGACTCGCGGTCCTTGCCGTCGACGAGCACGGTCATGGCCACGTTGCGGCTCATGACCACGAACTCGCCGTCGGCCGCCTTGACGGTCGGGCCGGTGATCTTGATCACGCCATCGGCGCCGGCTTCGAAGAACGACTGCTCGGCCACCTGTGCCGTGCCGCCGATGTGGAAGGTCCGCATGGTCAGCTGGGTGCCCGGCTCGCCGATGGATTGGGCGGCGATGACGCCGACCGCTTCACCGATGTTGACCGGGGTGCCCCGCGCCAGGTCGCGGCCATAGCAGGCCCCGCAGGCGCCGACCTTGGCTTCGCAGGTCAGGCCCGAACGCACCTTCACCGATTGCACGCCGGCCTTTTCGATCAGGTCGGACATGTCCTCGACGAGGTAGGTGTCGGCGGGGATGATGACCTCGCCGGTGTTCGGATCCTTGATGTCCTCGGCCGAGAAGCGGCCGAGAACCCGCAGGCCGAGCGAGACCAGCACGTCGCCGCCGTCGACCACGGCCCGCAGGGTGATGCCCCGGGTGGTGCCGCAGTCTTCTTCGGTGATGATGCTGTCCTGCGCGACGTCGACCAGGCGACGGGTCAGGTAACCCGAGTTGGCGGTCTTCAGCGCGGTGTCGGCCAGGCCCTTACGGGCGCCGTGGGTGGAGTTGAAGTACTCCTGAACGGTCAGGCCTTCCTTGAAGTTCGAGATGATCGGCGTCTCGATGATCTCGCCGGACGGCTTGGCCATCAGGCCGCGCATCCCGCCGAGCTGCTTCATCTGGGCCTGCGAACCACGGGCGCCGGAGTGGGCCATCATGTAGATGGAGTTGATCTCCAGCTCGCGGCCGTCCGGACCCTTCTTGGGGGTCGAGATCTCGCCCATCATGGCGTCGGCGACCAGGTCCGTGGACTTGGCCCAGGCGTCGACGACCTTGTTGTACTTCTCGCCCTTGGTGATCAGGCCGTCCGCATACTGCTGCTCGTATTCCTCGACGAGCTTGCGGGTGTCGGCGACGATGGTTTCCTTGGAGGCCGGGATGATGATGTCATCCTTGCCGAACGAGATGCCGGCCTTGGCCGCCTCGCGGAAGCCCAGACCCATCATCTGGTCGGCGAAGATGACCGTCGCCTTCTGACCGCAGTGGCGATAGACCACGTCGATCAGGTTGCCGATCTCCTTCTTGGTCAGCGCTTTGGCGATGAGCCGGTGGCCGATGGCCGGGTGATGCGGCAGCAGGGCGGCGATCTTCATCCGGCCAGGCGTGGTTTCGATCAGGCTGCGGACCACGACGCCTTCGGCGTTGGATTCGCTGAAGCGGGCCTTGATCTTCGAGTGCAGGGTGACGACGCCGGCGCCGAGGGCGGCTTCGATCTCGCCGAGGTCGGCGAAGATCTTGCCTTCACCCGGCTCGTTCTCACGCGATTGCGAGAGATAGTAGAGACCCAGCACGATGTCCTGCGACGGCACGATGATCGGGCGGCCGTTGGCGGGGCTGAGGATGTTGTTGGTCGACATCATCAGGACGCGCGCTTCCAGCTGGGCCTCGAGGCTCAGCGGGACGTGCACGGCCATCTGGTCGCCGTCGAAGTCGGCGTTGAAGGCGGCGCAGACCAGCGGGTGCAGCTGGATGGCCTTGCCTTCGATCAGCTTGGGCTCGAACGCCTGGATGCCCAGACGGTGAAGCGTCGGCGCGCGGTTCAGCAGAACCGGGTGCTCACGGATCACTTCTTCGAGGATGTCCCAGACCTGCGGCTGTTCGCGCTCGACCATGCGCTTGGACTGCTTGACGGTCCCTGAGAGACCCTTGGCGTCTAGACGCGAGTAGATGAACGGCTTGAACAGCTCGAGCGCCATCTTCTTGGGCAGGCCGCACTCATGCAGCTTCAGCTCGGGACCGACGACGATGACCGAACGGCCCGAGTAGTCGACGCGCTTGCCCAGAAGGTTCTGGCGGAAGCGGCCCTGCTTGCCTTTCAGCATGTCCGACAGCGACTTCAGCGGGCGTTTGTTGGTGCCCGTGATCACGCGGCCACGACGGCCGTTGTCGAAGAGCGCGTCAACGGCTTCCTGCAGCATCCGCTTTTCGTTCCGGACGATGATGTCCGGGGCGCGAAGCTCGATCAGGCGCTTCAGGCGGTTGTTGCGGTTGATGACGCGGCGGTAGAGGTCGTTGAGGTCGGACGTGGCAAAGCGGCCGCCGTCCAGCGGGACCAGCGGGCGCAGTTCCGGCGGGATCACCGGCAGCACGGTCAGGATCATCCATTCCGGGCGGTTGCCGGATTCGAGGAAGCTTTCGACGATCTTCAGACGCTTGATGATCTTCTTCGGCTTCAACTCGCCAGTCGCTTCTTTCAGCTCTTCACGCAGCTGTTCGGCGGTGGCGTCCAGGTCGATCGCCGCCAGCATTTCGCGGATCGCTTCAGCGCCGATGTTGGCGGTGAAGGCGTCGGCCCCGTACTGGTCCTGCGCGTCGAGGTATTCCTCTTCGGTCAGCATCTGGGCATAGGTCAGGTCGGTCAGACCCGGCTCGATGACGACGTAGTTCTCGAAGTAGAGGATGCGTTCCAGATCCCGCAGCGTCATGTCGAGCATGAGGCCGATCCGGGACGGCAGCGACTTCAGGAACCAGATGTGGGCGACAGGGGCGGCGAGCTCGATATGGCCCATCCGCTCACGGCGCACCTTTTGCAGCGTGACTTCAACGCCGCACTTTTCGCAGACGACACCGCGATACTTCATGCGCTTGTATTTGCCGCACAGGCATTCGTA
>JANPKF010000209.1:0-3232 GCA_031425895.1 Caulobacteraceae bacterium
CGTCTCAACCAGCGCCACCGCCTGCGCCGCCAGCCCCTCCTGCCGGCCGGTAAAACCCATCCCCTCGGTCGTCGTCGCCTTGACGCTGACCCGGTCGAGGGGGAGTTGCAGCAGTTCGGCGAGGCGTTCCCGCATGGCCGCCCGGTGCGGCTTGATCTTCGGCCGCTCGCAGATGAGCGTCACGTCGACGTTGAGGATCCGCCCGCCGCGCGCAGTGACCATGTCGGCGGCATGCTTCAGGAACAGGTCGGAGGCGGCGCCCTTCCATTGCGGATCGGTCGGCGGGAAGTGGTCACCGATATCGCCTTCGCCGATGGCGCCGAGGATGGCGTCGGTCAGGGCATGCAGGCCCGCGTCGGCATCGGAGTGGCCGATCAAGGTCTGGTCATGGTCGATGCGAACGCCGCATAGCCACACCGCCTCGCCGGGCCCCCAGCGGTGGGCGTCGAAGCCCTGACCGATGCGGGTCACCCGCTGTGTGCCGGCCAGCAGTTCGGCCATCGGGAAGTCCTCCGGATAGGTCAGTTTCATCAGGGCCGGATCGCCGGCGGTCAGCACGATCCGTCCACCGTCGGCCTCGACCACGGCGGCGTCGTCGGTCGGCTCATCGGGGCCGGTCCAGTTCGCATAGGCCTGCGCCAGGGGCCCGGCGCGGGCCGCCTGCGGGGTCTGGGCGCGATACAGGCCGTCGCGGGACACGGTTTCCGTCCGACCGTCCAGAGCCCGACGCAGGGTGTCGGTGACGGGCAGAGCGGGGAGGGCGGCGTCGGCGTCCCCGAGCGCGGCGAGGAGGTCGCGAACGTGGGTCTGGTTGACGAGCGGGCGAGCAGCGTCGTGGACGAGGACCGGCATTTCAGCGTCAGCGGCGAGGGCGGCCAGGCCAGCCTTCACAGACAGCGCGCGGGTCGCGCCCCCGATGGCCAGTTGCCAGCCGTTCAGTCCAGCCAGGATTTCGGTCGCTGTCTGTTGGGCGTCCTCGGCCACGACGACCACGAGGTCGACCGCGCCGGCTGCGAGAAGGCTCTCGACCGACCAGCGCAGCACCGGCTTGCCGGCCAGGCTGCGCCACTGCTTGGCGGCTCCGGGGCCGGCCCGGGTTCCGCTTCCGGCGGCGACGATGATGGCGGTGAAACTCATGGGCGTGTCATAGAGGCATGGCCCACAAAGAGGAAACAGGGTTTGGATCGATGAAGGTGTTCCACCTGCTGCTGGCCAACAACCTGGTGGCCAACATCACAAACTACACGGTCTGGTTCGCCCTGACTTTCTGGGTCTACCTGGAAACCCGCTCGGTCTTCGCCACCGGGATGATCGGCGGCATCTATCTGGTGCTGACAGCCGGGCTCGGCTTCTGGTTCGGCAGCCTGGTCGACCATCACCGCAAGAAGCTGGTCATGCTCGGCTCCACCGCCGCGTCCTTCCTGCTCTTCGGGGTGTCCTTCATCGCCTACGGCCTGTCGCCGCAGGCCGCCCTGAAAGATGTCGCCGCGCCTCAGCTCTGGCTCTTCATCGTGCTGGTGATGATGGGCGTCATCGCCGGAAACATCCGGAGCATCGCCCTGCCGACCCTGGTCACCGCCCTGGTTCCGGCGGACCGGCGAGACAAGGCCAACGGCCTGGTGGGCATGGTCACCGGCATCGGCTTTCTGACGACCTCGGCGATCAGCGGCTTCCTCGTCGCCTGGGGTGGGATTGTCTACACAATGGCCTTCGCCCTGGCCTTCAGTGGGCTGGTATTTGTCCATCTGTTGTTGCTTCCGGTGGACGAGCCCCGGCCAGAGATTGTTCCCGGCGCACCGCCCGAAAAGCGCAAGGTTGATATCCGGGGCACCATCGCGGTCATTGCCGCCGTGCCCGGCCTGTTCGCCCTGATCTTCTTCGCCAGTTTCAACAACTTCCTGGCCGGCATCTACATGGCGCTGCTCGACGCCTATGGCCTGTCGCTGGTCAGCGTCCAGACCTGGGGCCTGCTGTGGGCGGTGGTCTCCTGCGCCTTCATTCTCAGCGGCTTCCTGATCTCCCGGACGGGCCTGGGGAAGAACCCCCTACGCACCCTGCTGCTGGTCAACCTGGTCATCTGGATGGTCAGCGCCGTGTTCACCATCCAGGCCTCCATCATCCTGCTGACGGTCGGCTGCTTCATCTGGCTGTTCCTCGGCCCCTACGCCGAGGCTGCCGAGCAGACGACCCTGCAAAAGGTCGTGCCGTTCGAGCGCCAGGGCCGGGTATTCGGCTTCGCCCAGTCAGTCGAGCAGGCGGCCTCGCCCCTGACCGCCTTCCTGATCGGCCCCCTCACCCAGTTCGTCGTCATCCCCTTCATGACCAACGGAGCCGGGGCGGCGGCCATCGGCGACTGGTTCGGTCGTGGGCCGGATCGGGGCATCGCCCTGGTCTTCTCCCTGGCGGGTCTGGTCGGCGTCCTGGTGACGGCCCTGGCGTTCGGCTCGAAGGCCTATCGCCGGCTGTCGGCCGCCTATGCCGATGCCGGGTCGAACGGCGGCGCGGCAAACTGACCTGAACGCCGCGCTTTACTGCACCGCACAATGTGCCTAAAAAGACGGCGATGGGGTTGTACAAGAAATGAGCAGCAAGCTCACAGTCGGGGATAGAGTGGTAGAGAGCCGGGTCTGGCTGGCGCCCATGACGGGTGTCTCGGACCTGCCGTTCCGCCGCGCCGCCGCTCGTCTGGGCGCGGCCTATGTCGCCACCGAAATGGTCGCCTGCGTTGAGCTTGCCCGAGGCCGGCCCGACGTCGTGCGCCGGGCTGCCGTAGGCGACGGCCTGCCGCTGATGGTGGTTCAGCTGGTCGGCCGCGACCCGGCCATGATGGCGGCCGGGGCGAAGATGGCCGCCGCCGCCGGCGCCGAGATCATCGACCTCAACTTCGGCTGTCCAGCCAAGGAAGTGACCGGCGTGCAGTCTGGTTCGGCCCTGATGCGCGACCTGGACCTTGCGACAAGCCTGGTCGCCGCCGCCGTCGACGCCGTGGATGTCCCGGTGACCGTAAAGATGCGCCTGGGCTGGGATGACGCCAGCCGAAACGCCCCGGAATTCGCCGCCCGCGCGGAGGCCGTCGGGGCCCGGGCCGTCACCGTGCACGGCCGTACCCGCAGCCAGTTCTACAAGGGCGTGGCCGACTGGTCGGCAATCGCCGATGTGAAGCGCGAAATCTCCGTGCCGCTGATCGTCAATGGCGACATCGTCGATCTGACCTCCGCCCGCGCCGCCCTTG
>JANPKF010000210.1:0-10015 GCA_031425895.1 Caulobacteraceae bacterium
CGCCGGAGACACTGGTGACCTGGGCCGGGTCGTAATGGACAAGGTTCATGCCGCCGCCGATGCCCAGCTCCAGCACCTTGCCGGCCGCCTTCGGGACGACCTTCCTGCGCTGGTAGGTGATCGGCTTTGCCCCGCAGGCGCAGCCGATCAGCCTGGGCATGATGTGGCGATCGTAGAAACTGGTCATGTGGCCCTCCTGACCGGGAGGCTGGACCCTCAGCCGCGCTGGCGCAACCACCGCGCCACCGCCCAGGCATGACTTTCATGCCTCAGCTTGAGCACCGCTTGCTGCGGGTCGAGCCAGACCAGGGTGTGGTCGTCCTCGACCTTGAGGGACGCGTCCTCGCCGGTCAGGTGGGCATGGTAGACGCCGCCCTCGTTCTCGACCGGCTCGCCGTCGCTCTTGAGGAACATCTGGGTGGCGCGGATGATCATGGCCCCGGGCTCGACGATGAGGCCGGTTTCCTCGCCGAACTCGCGGATCAGGGCTTCGGCCTCGTTTTCCATCCCGTCGACGGCGCCGCCGGGAAGGTCGTGATAGCTGCGGTCGTCCGGACGGGTGACGTGGACGCAGGCGATTCTGCCTTCCCGCTCGCAGACGCCGAAGGCGGCGGGACGCAGGCGGTAGGCCTTCTCCGGGTCGCGGAGGCCGAACTCCAGCATCAGTCCTTGCCCAGCAGCGACACCCAGGGATCGGTCTTGCCGGCGACCACGTCCTCGACGGCGACGGCCGGCCAACCGACCTTGCCGGTTGCGCTTTCGCGCCAGGACATGATCACCATGTCGCGCAGTTCACCGGCGCCGGCGCCGACCAGGCCGGTGGCGAAGGCGACGGCCTTCGGGTCATTGGTCTTGAAGGCGTTCTCGCCCCAGAGGACATAGAGCGGCTCGGTCCCGGTGTTGGTCTTGCTGAGGTAGGCCACCGTGCGCTGTTCGATGGTGCAGGCGCAGTCGCGCAGGGCCGGCAGGGCGGCGCGGGCGCCGGCCAGGGTGACGGCCCGCGCCACGAACTCGCCCTCGAAGGGGCCGTGCAGGCGGTCGTTGCTGTAGCCCTTCGGATTGGGGAAATCGCCCCAGCCATTGTAGTGGATCGAGGTATGCAGGGGTTGCGAGCCGTCGCCGACGTAGTGGGCGAACTCGCCCAAGTCGCGCAGGATGAGCTGTTCGCGGCGCAGGCGGTCAGCCTTGTACCAGGCCTTCTGGGGCCCCTTGGCGCGCTTTTCCATGGCGGTCAGGACGCGCCAGTAGCGGAAATCCTGGGTCAGCTGCTGGTAGCCGTCGATGATCGAATACTGCAGCCAGCCGGCCTTCCAGCCGTCGAGTCCCTTTTCCTGCAGAGCCTTTTCGTACTCCGCTCGGGTCGATTTCAGATCGGCCAGCGGCATGACGCCGAAGACAAGTCCCTGGTCGTCGATATCGATGAAGTGGGCCCCTTCCCGATCGGTGTCATGCAGCTTTCCGGCGCCTTTCCAGCGGTCAGGCTCGCGGGCCAGCTCGCCCATGGCGGCGACGGCCTTCTTGCCGCGCAGGAAGGCGGGAATTTCGGCGGGCAGGGTTTCGATGGCCAGTTGGCCGATCATGCGATGGCCGCTGGCGCCCCAGGCGAGGGCCTGGGTGACGACGAGGCCGCCCAGAACGGCGGCGGCGGCGAGGGCGATCAGGGGACGGTAACGCAAGGGGAGACTCCAAATGGGAGGCGGACCCTAGGGGTTAAGCGATGGCCTGAAAATGGCGGGCGGCTCATCGAAGCGGCAAACGACTATAGCATCGCCGAGACCGCAGCCGTCGCTTGCGGTTCGGGTGGGATTTTTCCAGAGCGATTTCAGTCGGATGGCATTGAGATAGCGTATGGGCGGGATCGGGTCAGCATAGGGGTTTCAGGTGATGCCGAGCGCGGCCTCCACGCGAACGATCCAGCGCCGGACGGCGGGATAGTCGCCAAGGTCGAAGCCGCCTTCGTGGGCGACGCGGGTGTAGGCGACGAGCGCGATGTCGGCGAGGGTCAGGTCGTGGCCGACGAGGAAGGGCGAAGCCTCCAGAGCCATCTCCAGGCGAGCCAGGGCCGCCTTGCCGCGTTCGACGATCTTGGGGTCGAGATCGGACGCCGGCTTGCCCAGATAAGCCATCTGGAAGCGGGCGACGGCGACATAGGGCTCATGACTGTACTGCTCCCAGAACAACCACTCGAACATCTTGGCCCGCTCGTACGAGTCCTTGGGGATGAGGTCAGAGCCTTCAGCAATGTGAAGTATAATTGCGTTGCTTTGCGCTAAAGCCCGACCGTCCTCGAGGACAACCAGAGGAACCTGACCCGCCGGGTTGCGCGCCATGAAATCAGAGGTACGACTTTCCCCCTTCAGAACGTCGGTTTCAACCCAACGATACGGCGTACCGATTCGGTCGGCGGTCCACTTCACCTTGAGACAATTGCCCGAGATGCTGTCGCCAAACACAGTGATACTCATGGATTTTCTCCCTGCGACGACCGGCTGGGTTGCCTTTCCGGCTTCAGGCGGTTAACAAGCGCCCACCTGTCGTCGAGAAACAAAGGGGGGATCGCCGTTGAAGCGTACCTCAACATGCCTCGCCGCACTGGCATTTATGCTGGTTGCAAGTTCTTCGTCCGCCCAGACCCCCAACGGGATTCCGGGCAGCGCTAACGGCGATCCCATCGGGGATCTTATCGCGCAGATCACCACTGAAGCGCCGGCCTCGAAGGTCGGACTCCGTGGGACCATGTCGCCCATCCCGGACGACGCCATCTTGCCCACTGACAACGCGGGCCAGGCCAGAACCGTTCCCGGCGAGGCCGACTGGAACATGCGCGTGACGCTGTACCATTCGGGCGGCGGCGGCGCTGGCGCCCGCGACTCGCTGGGCTGCCCTGTCGTGGCCATGCGCACGGCGGCGAGCGATCCCCGGATCGCTCCCAAGCGCTCGATCGTCTTCATTCCGCAGACCGTCGGCATGCAGATGCCGAGCGGCGAGTCGCATGATGGCTATTGGTACATCTCCGACACCGGCGGCGGCGTGAAGGGCTCTCACATCGATCTGTTCACCGGCCACGGCCGGGGCTCGATGGCGCAGCTGATGAAGATCAACACCAAGACAGTGCAGGTCATGAAGGCCGGCACGTTCACGGGTTGCCCGAAGGCGGGCCAGCGCGTGGCGACGGCGAAGTAGTTCAGACGCCAACAAGCTGTGCCCTCGCGTTGGCCAGGCTTTTGGCGCCCGAGCGGATCATCAGGAACTTGCCCGACCAGACGCCGGGGACCGTCCACCGGCCCTCGATCTCCGTCCAGTCGCCGTTCAGCATGCCCTGATAGCGGACCAGATGGTCCCAGCCGCCTGTGCCGTCGTAGGTCTTGTCGAAATAGACCATGGTCTCTTCGCGCTCGCCGTCGATCAGGGCGAACAGCCCACCCTGGACGCCGTCGTGGTGAAGGCCGTCCTCGTGGGTCGATCCGGTCAGGAACGGCCCGGCTTCCAGCAGGGTGGCGGTGAAGCTGCCCGGTTCCTGTTCGTAGGGATAGGTGAACAGGCCTTGCCAGACGCCGGTCAACGACCTTGACCCCTCATCGCTCGGCATCGGTTCCCCCGGACAGCCAGAGGATCAGATATCGCCGCCCACATTCGTCGGCGCAACGTTGGCGCGGGCGACGTGGATGCCGCACTCGGTCTTGTCCTGGCCGGCCCAGCGCCCGGCGCGGACGTCGGCGCCCTCTTCGACGGCGCTGGTGCAGGGCCAGCAGCCGATCGAGGGGAAGCCTTGCGCCACCAGCGGATGGGCCGGCAGGTCGTGCCTGGCGACGTAGGCGTCGAGTTCTTCCTTGCCCCAGTTGGCCAGGGGGTTGAACTTGACCTGATGGGCGGCCTGTTCGACCACGGCCAGACGAAGACGGTCGCCGCCGTGGAAGCGCTTGCGGCCGGTCAGCCAACCGTCGAAGCCCTCCAGGGCGCGGTCGAGCGGCATGACCTTACGGATGTTGCAGCAGGCGTCGGTGTCGGTCTTCCAGAGGTTGGCGTCGGGGTCGCCGACAGCGAGGTCCTGGAAGCGCGGGCGCAGATCACGCACGTCGGTCAGGCCCAGCCTGGTGGCCAGCTGGCGACGGTAGTCGAGGGTCTGCCCAAACAGCATGCCGGTGTCGAGGAAGAGGACAGGGATGTCCCGCTTCACCTGGGCGGCGAGGTGGAGCAGCACGGCGCTCTCGGCCCCGAAGGACGAGACGAGGGCCAGCTGTTCGCCGAAAGCCGCGACGGCGGCTTCGATGATGGTGGTCGGATGAGCGTTGCGCAGTTCCGCATCCAAGAGGGCCGCGGAGGTCGGGCGCTCGAGCTGGTCGAAGGCCATCAGCCTCTCTCCTCGAAGGCCGGCGGACGCTGGTCGGCCGCGCGCTGGTACACATGCCGGAAGAGACCGGCGGCCTTGGCCCATTGTTCTGGCGTGGCGCCGTCGGCGGGCGCGAAGGCATCGAAACCCGTGCGGACCATGAAATTGGCCTGCTGGGTCAGGACGTCACCGACCGCCCTCACCTCGCCCGCGTAGGCGAAGCGCTCGCGCAGCAGCGTGGCGGTGGTGAAGGTGCGGCCGTCGCGGAACTTGGGGAAGACCACGGCGACGAGCGCCAGACGCGGAAGATCGTAGGCGAGATCTTCGACCGCTTCGTCGGTCTGGAGGCGGACCCCGACCGTGCGGCCGGCCGTCACCAGGGCGTCGCCCTCGGCCTGGAAGCGGGTCAGGCTGAGGATGACCGGGCCGGCCGGAATGTCGTCCTCGTCGGCGACGTCGGTGAAGACATTCTCGGCGGCCTCGAACCGACCGTCTTGCAGCTTAATGAGCGTCGGCATAAACGGCCTCCTTGAACGGAGCCATGCCGACGCGGCGGAAGGTGTCGAGGAAGCGCTCGTCCTTCTGGCGCAGGCCCAGATAGGCCTCGACCAGCTTGTCGACCGCGTCGACCACCTTGTCGGCCGGCAGGGCCGGACCCAGGATCGCGGCCAGGGAGGCGTCTTCCGCGCCCGAGCCGCCGAGGCTGAGCTGGTAGAATTCCTCGCCCTTCTTGTCGACGCCGAGCACGCCGATGTGGCCGACGTGGTGGTGACCGCAGGCGTTGATGCAGCCGCTGATCTTGATCTTCAGCTCGCCGATGTCCTCGGCGCGGTCGGCGTCGGCGAAACGGTCCTGGATCGACTGGGCGACCGGGATGGCGCGGGCATTGGCCAGAGCGCAGTAGTCGAGGCCCGGGCAGGCGATGATGTCGCTGATCAGGCTGATGTTGGAGGTGGCGAGGCCCGCCGTCTGCAGCGCGCGATGAACGGCGGGGACGTCGTCCAGCTTCACATGCGGCAGGACCAGGTTCTGCTCGTGGGTGACGCGGATATCGGAGAGGCCATAGCGTTCGGCCAGGTCAGCGACAACGTCCATCTGGTCTGCCGAGGCGTCGCCCGGCGTGGCGCCCGGGGCCTTCAGGCTGATCTCGACGATGGCGTAGCCCGGCTGCTTGTGAGCCTTGACATTGTTGCGCACGAAGCGGGCGAAGCCGGCGTCGGCGGCGCGTGTCGCCTCGAAGACGTCGGAGTTGGGCGCCAGGGTTTCGAACGGGACCTTGATAAACCCGCCCCGGATGCGAGCCAGTTCGGTGTCGGGCAGATCGCGGCCTTCGCCGATCCTGGCCCATTCCTCCTCGACCTGACGGCCGAACTCTTCGGCGCCAAGGCTGGCGACGAGGATCTTGATGCGGGCCTTGTAGATGTTGTCGCGGCGGCCGTGGCGGTTGTAGACGCGCAGGACCGCTTCCAGATAGCTGATCAGCCGGCCGGCCGGCAGGAACGGCTTGATGGTCGGCGCCAGGTAGGGCGTGCGGCCCTGGCCGCCGCCGACCATCACCTCGAAGCCCAGCGCGCCGTCGGCGTTGCGCAGGACCTTGAGGCCGATGTCGTGGGCGCGAGCAGCGGTGCGATCGGTGTCCGAGGCGGTGACGGCGATCTTGAACTTGCGCGGCAGGTAGCTGAACTCGGGGTGCAGCGTGGACCATTGGCGCAGGACTTCGGACCAGACGCGGGGGTCGTCGACTTCCTGAGCGGTGGCGCCGGCATAGGGGTCGCTGGTGACATTGCGGATGCAGTTGCCGCTGGTCTGGATGGCGTGCATCTGGACCGTGGCCAGATGGTCGAGAATGTCCGGCGCATCACCAAGCCTGATCCAGTTGAACTGGATGTTCTGGCGGGTGGTGAAGTGGCCATAGCCCTTGTCCCAGGTGCGGGCGATGTGGGCGAAGGCGCGGAACTGGGTCGGGTTCAGCGAACCATAGGGGACGGCGACCCGCAGCATGTAGGCGTGGAGCTGCAGGTAGAGGCCGTTCATCAGACGCAGGGGCTTGAACTGGTCCTCGGTGATGTCGCCGGCCAGCCGCGCGACCACCTGGCCGCGGAACTCGGTGGCCCGATCCTCGAGGAATTCCTGGTCGATGATGTCGTAGCTGTACATGGGGCTACTTCCTGCGGATCAGATCGACACGGCCGGTCGAGCGGGCGGCGCCGGTGGCGGCCAGCAGGGCGGCGATGGCGGCGCCGCCTTCGGCCTGCTTGCCGTGGGTGGGTTCGTTGGTTGGGCCAAGCGCGCGGATCCGCTCGCGGTAGCTGACCGGGGCGAGGCCGGCGGGGCCCTCGGTCAGGTCGATGAGATAGGGATCGACGATGACGGTCGGCTGGGTCCTGGCAACCTCGACGGCGGCGGGACCATCGACGGCGTCATCCGCGAACAGCTGCGCGTCAGCAAAGCGCTCGACCCATTGGCCGGCCTGCCAGAAGACAACCTCGCCGTCGATCAGGCGGTTGGCGGTCAGAGCCTTCATGCGGACACACGGGCCAGGACGGCCTCTTGAATTTCGCTGGCGACGGCCAGGCTCATCGCCTCGCCGACCATCAGGAGGGCGGGCCCTGTGAGCCCGGCGGCGGTTTCGGCCAGACTGCCAAGCGTTGTCGGCAGCCGTTGCTCGTCGGCGCGGCTCGCATTGACGACGATCAGGGCCGGCGTCGAGGCGGCGCGGCCGGCGGCCGTCAGTCGGTCGGCGATCAGGGCGGCGGTGCTGAGGCCCATGTAGATGACCACGGTCTGGTTGGGGCGGCTGAGCGCGGTCCAGTCGAGGTCGGGCTCGCCGTGGGCGGCGTGGCCGGTGACGAAGGTGACCGACTGGGCGGCGCCGCGATGGGTCAGGGGGGCGCCGGCAGAGGCGCTGGCGGCCAGGGCGGCGGTGACGCCGGGAATAACCTGCGCCTCTATGCCGGCGGCGCGGCAGGCAGCGAGCTCCTCGCCGCCACGGCCGAAGATGAAAGGATCGCCGCCCTTGAGGCGGACGACGGTCAGGCCCTGCTGGGCGAGGCCGACCAGCAGCTGGTTGATATCGTTCTGCGGCAGGGTGTGGCGCGACTTGCGCTTGGCCACATCGATCAGGCGGGCGTCGGCCGGTGCGAGATCGAGGATTTCGCTGGAAACAAGACCGTCATGGACGATGACGTCGGCGGTCCCGATGACGCGGGCGGCCTTGATGGTCAGCAGGTCCGGATCGCCCGGGCCGGCGCCAACCAGCCAGACCATTCCAGCCTTGGGGCCGGGCCCCGTGGCGCGGCCATCCAGCGCCACAAGACGCTTCTTGGCAGGTGCGGGACGGACAGGCCGGGACATGGCGCGATAGCTTCTCTATAAGGGCGGTCGGAGGGGTGGGACGGGCCGAAAACGACCCGCCCCGCCCGATATCCGCTGACGAAAAGGGCCGTGACGCCAGCGGACACTTGCTAACTGGGCTCGCGAAGGCCACTTCGCAAACTAGGACTTCTGCCGGGGCGTTCAGGAAAACTTGGGGATGGATAAACCCTCTGATCATCGCAGGCGCCTGCCGCCGTTGAACGCGCTGCGGGCCTTCGAGGCGGCCGCGCGCCACCTGAATTTTTCCCGCGCCGCCGAGGAGTTGTCAGTGACTCCCGGCGCGGTGAGCCAGCAGATCCAGAACCTGGAAGACTATGTCGGGGCGGCGCTTTTCAAGCGCACGCCCAAGGGCTTGCTGTTGACCGATGCGGCGCAGACCGCCCTGCCCGCCCTGCGCGAGGCGTTCGACCGGCTGGCCGAGGCGGCGTCGCTGTTGACCGCCGCTGTGGATGGCCGCCGGCTGACCCTGACGGCCGCGCCCTCCTTTGCCGCCAAATGGCTGGTGCCGCGCCTCGGCCGGTTCGAGGAAAAACATCCGCAGGTCGATGTCTGGCTGTCGGCCGGCATGGAGGTGGTCGACTTCGCTTCGGGTGAGATCGATCTGGCCATCCGCTACGGCGGCGGGCGCTATCCGGGGCTGGAGGTCATCAGGCTGATGACCGAGACGGTGATTCCGGTGGTCAGCCCGGGCCTCCTCAACGAGAATCCGCTGAACGATCCCGGCGACCTGAACCACCACATCCTGCTGCATGACGGCAGTCCGGACGCCGACGACAGCTGCCCCGACTGGGCGATGTGGCTGGCGGCGCGGGGCATTCGCGGCGTCGACGGCACGCGGGGGCCGCGCTTCAACCAGTCGAGCCTGGTCATCGAGGCGGCGGTCAACGGTCGGGGCGTGGCCCTGGCCAAGCGGACGCTGGCGCAGGCGGACCTGGATGCCGGCCGACTGGTGACACCGATTCAGATCGCAACGGCCGTGGACTTCGCCTATTACGTCGTCCATCCCAAGACCAAGGGACGGCTGCCTCAGGTGAAGGCCTTCGTCTCATGGCTGATGGAAGAGGCGGCCGCCCACGAAGCCGCCCTCCAGACCCTCGACAACGGCGCAGGTATCTAGAGTTCTTCATGGCCAAGGATGTTTCGGTGACGGTCGACCCGCGAGTCGCGCCGCAGGACTGTACGACGATGGCCGAGGTGCGGGTCGGGGTCGATGCCCTCGACCGGGCGCTGGTCCAGCTGCTGGCCGAGCGGCAGAGCTATATGGACGCCGCCGCGCGGATCAAACCGGACCGGGGAGTCGTGCGCGACGTGGCGCGGATCGAGGACGTTGTCGCCAAGGTCAAGGCCGCGGCCACCGAGGCCGGCCTGAGCCACGCCATCGCCGAGCCGGTGTGGCGCACCCTGGTCGACCGCTGCATCGCCTATGAGTTCAGCGTCTGGGATCGCACCCGCTAACCCTTCAGCGACTTCAACATCTGTTCGTGCTGATAGGCGGCGATGTCCAGCAGGGCGGCGTCGAGGGCGGCGTGGACCGTCGGCAGCACGCCCTCCCCTTCCCGCTCGGCTCGATCACAGACGTCGCCCAGGACGTTGGCGCCGATTCCCCGCGCCGCGCCCTTGATGGTGTGCGCCGCGTCGCGCCAGCCCGGGTTCCCCGGCTCCAGCATCCGCGACCAGATCTGGGCCTGTTCACGGAACAGGTTCAGCACCTCGTCGATGACCCCGAAATCCCCGGCCGCGAAGCTTTCGAGGTAGGGAAAATCGACCGCGCCGGTGATGTCTCGCTTCGCCAAATTACGCCCCTTGTGTCCCGAGCAATTTCGAGTATGTTCCGCGCCCTCGCCGCCGGGTACGCCCGATACGTCGATACGGGTGCATAGCTCAGTTGGTAGAGCAGCTGACTCTTAATCAGCGGGTCGTAGGTTCGAATCCTACTGCACCCACCATTCCTAACCCACCGTCTCAGTTGAATATTTGACCTGAGACGGTGGGGTTGGACGCTATCACAACGCTCTCTGGGTTCCCTCATTGGGTTCCACCTGCGGCCAAAATCGCTATCAGAACCTCTTCAACGCCACCACTCGCTACGGCACGGGCTCCAGCCGATCTTCTATGTCGCCGGAAATCCCACGCTGAATTTTCGGGACAGGGGTCAGATTTCTCGTCTGGAGCTCGTAAAGGGCCAACATGAGTCGCTTGGCGGTATCCGGGTCATTCGCCGCGACGGTCTCCACCAGGGCATCTTGAAATTCGGCCATCGCGCTCACCCGGTGAATTTCGGCGAGCATGTGAACGGCCACTCGAATGGCG
>JANPKF010000211.1:0-6105 GCA_031425895.1 Caulobacteraceae bacterium
AAGGTCGGCGTCCCGCGCGCCAACTACACCTATACGACCGCCACCGTGCACGAGGGGAACTCCACGGAAGCGGTGCCGCAGTTCGCCGGCGCGGCCAACTTCACCATCTCGGTCAAGAAGCTGAGCGGCACTCAGAACATCAACATCGATCTCAGCGAGATGACCGGCACACGGTCGATGAGCAGCGTCGCCACCTTCATCAATTCCAAACTGTCCGACGCCGGCGTCATCAGCCGCTTCAGCACCAGCCGCACGCCGGGCGAGCCGAAGGTGGTCACCACCGGCAACACAAAGGTCACCCTTCCGGCGACCAGTGACAAGTTCGCCTTCAAGATCACCGGGGACAGCGCCGAGGCGGTGACCTTCAGCGCCCCCGCTTCGACGCCGGCTGTCTATGTCGCGACCACGGCGGGCAACCCCGACCCGGATAAGGACAAGACCACCGACGACGCCGTCTATGCCTCAAGCATGATCAAGACCGGCGCGGCCACGACGCCGGGCGGCGTCGGCTCGCGGGTCTTCGCCAACGGCCTCGCCAAGACCGTCACCGGCGTCAAGGACAGCCAGGTCGGGGCCGACGGCTCGGTCTATATGCTGGCCGAGGTCAAGGGCGACATTGATGGCCAGGCGATCAAGGGCGCGACCGACATCGCCCTGTTGAAATACGATTCCCAGGGCCAGCTACTCTTCACCCGCACGCTGGGCGCCGTGGGCACGGTCAAGGCCAACGCCCTGAGCGTCTCCGCTGACGGAAAGGTGGCCATCGCCGGCTCGATCACCGGCCAGATGGAAGGCGCCACCAACGGCCCGATCAACTCCGGCCCCACCTCGTCCCTGAGCGACAGCTTCGTCACCCTCTACGACGCCAAGGGCGACGAGGTCTGGACCCAGCGGCGCGGCGCCCTGCAGGCCGACGAGGCCACGGCCGTCGCCTTCGGCGCCGACGGCACGGTCTATGTCGGCGGCAAGACCAAGTCCAACATGGCCGGCGCGACCGGCCCCGCGGGCGGCTGGGACGGCTATCTGACGGGCATCACCACCAGCGCCAAGGGCATCCCTGTCACCCAGTTCACCCAGCAGTTCGGCACGGCCACGGACGAGGCGGTCGAAGGCCTGGTGGTCAACGGATCGCAGGTCATCGTCGCCGGCCTGGAAGACAAGCACGCGGTGCTGCGCAGCTTCGACGTCACCGGCGGCGTCCCCGTGGCCGGCGCCACCCGTGACCTCGGCGACCTCGAGGGCGGGACCCTCGCCGGCATCAAGCTGGATGGCGGTCAGCTCTATATCGGCGGCTCCAGCCGCAACGCCGCCCTGGCGCTCGGAACCCCGTCCAGCGCCCACGCCGGCGGCATGGATGGCTTCGCGGCCCGTCTGTCGACAGACCTGTCCAGCACCTCGGCCGACGCCCTGGCCTACTACGGCGGCAGCAAGGACGACACGGTCACCGGCATGGCCGTGGCGAACGGCAAGGTCTGGCTGACCGGCGTGGCCGGCGACAACCTGCCGGGCGGCTCGGTCCCGATCGCCAGCAAGGACGGCTACATCGTCGAGCTCGATCCTTTCAGCGGCGCGGCCAACTCCGCCCAGCGGATCACCGGCAAGGACGGCTACGTCACCCCGACCAGCATCGCGGTCGACGCCAGCGGCGCCTCGGTGCTCGACACCTTCGGTCTGCCGAGAGGCGCCCTGACCTTCACCGACAGCCAGAAGATCACCTCCGCCACCTCGGCCCGGGCCGGCGACCAGTTCCAGATCCGCACCCGGGCGGGCGGGGCGCTCTCGACGGTCACCCTGGCGGCCGACGACACCCTCGATACCCTGGCCGCCAAGATCAAGCGGGCAGGGGGCTTCCGCGCCAAGGTCACCGTCGTCGCCGATGGCGAGTTCCGCCGCCTCAAGATCGAGCCGGCCAGCGACAACGACACGGTCGAGATCCTGCCGGGCAAGAACGGCAAGAACATGCTCGAAGCGCTAGGCCTGGCCGAAGGCGTGGTGCGCAAGACGGAGATGGTCAATGGCAAGTCGGTCGCCGCCGACGGCAAGGGCAACATCTATGGCCTGGCCCTCGCCAACGATTTGAGCCTCAAGGACGACGACGCCACCCGCAACGCCCAGCTGGTGCTGTCCAAGGCGATGAGCGCCATCCGCTCGGCCTACAAGGACCTGGAGAACGCGGCCAAGCCACCGTCGGTGAGCAATCCCTCGGCCAGCGGCCCGGTGCCGGCCTATCTGTCGGCGCAGATCTCCAACTACACCGCCGCGCTGAACCGGCTGACCGGCGGCGGCTAGCCCGCCTCAAAACGGTCCTGCGCTTGAAACCGTCGCAATGACGCGATAGCGCTTCAATCCATGGACTTTCTCAAGGATCGCCGCGTCATCATGGGCCTCGGGGCCCTCGTCGCCATCGTGTTGGGCACGCTGATCGCGCTTGGCATCGCCAGGGGTAACAAGGGTCCTGACGTTCCGCCGCCGGCCAGCCAGGGCGGACTGATCGTCGAGAACGGCCGCGACGACGACACCAGACTGGACGCCGCCCGCCCGATCCGCTGCTTCGTCGAAGGTCAGTTCGTCGGCGAGATCACGCTTGCCGAATGCGCCAGGCGCAACGGCGTCGCCACCGGCGCCCTCGACGTCGGCGTCGACGAGACCGGCGCCCTGGCCGCCTCCGGCACGACCGGCGCCATAGTCGCCCCGCTGCCGCCGACCGATACCGCCCCGCCCATCATCGCCCAGGCCCCGCCGCCCTCGACCGGCCCCGCGCCCGCGCCGGCGCCGACCCCGGTCGCCGACGGCAGCGCCTGCTGGCGTTACGCCGACGCGACCTGGACAAAGCTGGAAGGCATGAGCCTGAACGCCTGTGTCCAGCGCCTCTATGCCGGCCAGTGCGAACGCCCCGGCCGCGCCACCTACGGCCGCTGGGGCCAGCAGACCCTGCGTCTGGTGCCCGGCAAGGTCGAGATCAGCGACGACAACCGCCGTTTCCGCACCCTGGCCCGCCAGGACAAGAGCTGCGCCATCGAGGCTGTGGGTTGACGGCGAAGGCCGCGAGTTTAAGGTTGTAATTATGCTGAAACCCGTCGCCGCCCTCGCCCTTGTCGCCAGCCTTGGCCTCGCCGCCTGCGAAAAGGTCCCGGAGCCGCCCTACGACAAGGGCGTCTGCTTCCATGCGGTGACCAAGGACGGCAAGACGTTCAGGTACAACGTCGTCAAGACCAATGTGCCGCAGATCGAGTACTGCGCCGCAGAGCTGGAAAAGATGCGGATCACCTTCCTGCGCATGGGCGGCTCCAATCGCGAGCTGATCGGCGCCTACCAGGGCAGCTTCCTGATCGTCAATCCGCGCGGCATCTTCCGCCGCGCCAAGTGGAACGGCGGCCAGTTCCTGATGCTCGAACGCACCGGCGACGGCCGTCTGGCCCAGCCCGGAGCCATGCCCAGCAATTGATCCGGGCCCGAAGAACAGTGGGCGGAAGTCTGCTGTGGACAACCCGGACCAAATCAGAACAAAGAGAGAACTTTGTTCTTGCCCCAATCGTTAACGGCGTCTAGGGTCCGCCTCAGATTCCGGCGCGGATGGTCGCCGGGCGAGATGGAGAAACCCCATGGCGGGCAGCGTCAACAAGGTCATTCTGGTCGGCAACCTCGGCCGCGATCCGGAAGTCCGCAATCTTCCCAATGGCGACAAGGTCGTGAACCTGTCGCTGGCCACCTCCGAGACCTGGCGCGACCGCAACAGCGGCGAGCGCAAGGAAAAGACCGAATGGCACCGGTTGGTGATCTTCAACGAGAACATCGTCAAGGTTGCTGAGCAGTACCTCAAGAAGGGCTCGACCGTCTATGTCGAGGGCGCCCTGCAGACCCGCAAATGGACCGACCAGGCCGGTGTCGAGAAGTACTCGACCGAGATCGTGCTGCAGAAATTCCGCGGTGAACTGACCATGCTGGGCGGCCGCGACGGCGGCGGTGGTGGCGGTGGTGGCGGCGGCGACAGCGACTACGGCGGCGGTTACTCAAGCGGGGGTGGCGGCGGCGGCAGCAGCGGCTTCAGCGGCGGCCAGCGCAACAAGCAGTCCGGCCCGAGCGAAGATTTCAGCGCGGATCTGGACGACGAAATCCCCTTCTAGGAACGATAAACGACGGGGCCGCGCGTCTCCCTCCCCTTTATGGGGAGGGTGTAACGCGCAGCGTGACGGCTGGGGTAGTCGGACACATCCCCACCGCCTCTGGGGTTGTCGTATTCCCCACCCTGGCGGCTTCGCCGCCGGTCCCTCCCCATGAAGGGGAGGGAGGCTGGTGGAAGACCAGCTACCAGATGGCTCTGGGCAAATGCTCGCGGATCGCCCGGTCCGCCGTAACAAGCATGGCGCCCTCGGCGATGGCGGAAGCCGCAATCAGTCGATCAAAGGGGTCGCGTGTCCAGGTGAGTGGTCGTGCGGCATCAACGATCTTGTCGAAGCTCGTCTCGGCAACGACGATCAGCAATTCCCGCCGAAGGAAGTCGAGTAGGACCTCCGGCGCGTCCGCTACCCGCCCGATTTCCCGCAGGATTTGAAGCTCAAGCAGCACGATTGGCGACAGGGTCGGTGGTCCTCGCTTGATTTCCTCCAGGGCGAGTTTGGAGATGCGATCACGTTGGCCTGTCGCCATCCAAACCGCGACGTGCGTGTCGAGTTGGATCACTGGGGAGGATCCAGCGCGTCGTCTGGCGACCATGTCCAGTGACTGTTATCGTCAGGATCGTAGTCAAAAGGCGGAAATGGTGAGGGCTTGGCGAAAAAGGCTTCCACCCGCTCCGCATAGGTCTGCGCTGGCGCAGGCTCGAACGGCTTGCCCGCCTCCATCAGCACCATGGTCCGGCCGTTGCGCTCGATCAACACCGGTTCGCCCGTCTCCAGCGCCCTGTCGGCCAGCCGGAACAGGTCCTTGCGGAGCTCGGTCAGGGTGATTTTGGGCATATGTACATGTTGACCGCCGAACATGTACATGTCAAGGCAGGCGCCTCGTGAGCACCTCCCCCCGAACCCCCTTCACCGGCGCCGAATGGGCGGCGATCTTCGGCATCATCCTGGTCTGGGGGCTCAACAACGCCGCCGCCAAGGTGGCGACCGAGGCGCTGCCGCCGCTGTTCATGGGCGGGGCGCGGTTCGCGGTGGCCCTGCTGTTCCTGCTGCCCTTCATGAAGCCGCCGTGGCCGCCATGGCGACAGATGCTGCCGCTGGTGCTGCTGGCCGGGCCGCTGCACTTCGGCCTCATCTACATCGCCTTCGCCATGGTCGATAACCTCAGCCCGATCGTCGTGGCGCTGCAGCTGTGGATCCCGATGACGGCGTTGTTCGCCTGGCTGATGCTCGGCGAGACCATGCCCCGGGCCGCCATCGCCGGCATGCTGGTCGCCTTTGGCGGGGTCGCCTGGATGAGCCTTGATCCCAAGGCAGCCGCCGACCTGCCGGGCCTGGCGATCAGCGTGGTCGCCAGCGCCCTCTGGGCCATCGCCACCGTCCTGATGCGGCGCGCCCCGGGCATCCGGCCGCTGAAAATGCAGGGCCTCACCTCCCTGGCCGCCGCCCCGGTCCTGCTGGCGGCCTCCTTCGCCTTTGAGCCGAACGTGGTGGAGAAGGCGACCACGGCCACCCCCTTCATCTGGGTCCTGGTGGTCTATGCGGCGCTCGCCTCGACCGTTGCGGCCACCGCCCTGATGTTCTGGCTGGTCCAGCGGCGCGAGGCGGGCCGGGTGACCCCCTGGTTCCTGCTCACCCCCCTGGTCAGCTGCACCATCGGCGTGGCCTTCATGGGCGACACGGTCACGGTGCAGCTGGTCGGCGGCGGCCTCGCCACCATGGTCGGGGTCGCGCTGGTGGCCTTGTCAGAGCGGAAGGCCGCCCAGCAGACCTCCTCGACCACCTGAGGAATCCCTCTCCCGCTCGCCGGGAGAGGGTGGCCCCGAAGGGGTCGGGTGGGGTCGGAAAGTCGAAGCGCCCAGAGTTCGTGTTTCGTGAGACGCCGATACCTGGAGCCTTATTTGGCATCCTTGTACCAAGCGGCACCACCCCCACCCCTTACCCCTCCCCGCAAGGGGGAGGGGAAAGTGCTACTTCGCCGCCAACG
>JANPKF010000212.1:0-4218 GCA_031425895.1 Caulobacteraceae bacterium
ACAGGTCGGCCGCCGAAGAAGCTGCGCTCGACGATCTCGGCGATCAGGCCAAACGCGGGCCTGGCCCGGTCCGGCAGGTCCGGCAGGGCGGCGATGTCACGGCTGGTCAGCGCCGGCCCGATCAGCCGGGGGCGCCGGGCGGTGATATCGGCCACCCCGCGCAGCAGCAGCATGTGCACCGCCTCGTCGTAGCGCCCCTCGGCCGCCAGGCCGTCGGCGTCGAGCAGCAGGATGCGGGCCTTCTCGCGATCGGGCCGCCAGTCGGTGGCGCCGGTCTTCTTGAAGTCCTTGCCGCCCTTCCAGCCCAGTTGGACCCCGTAGAGCTCGCGCACGATCAGGAACAGCACCAGGGCGACCCCGAGAATGATAGCCGCCCAGACAACGAGGGTGACCGCGCCGCTCGCCGCTCCCAGGGCCTCGAGCAACGGCTTCAGCCAGTCCGGCGGCGGTTTGGGCTCGGGAACGCCCGGCAGGCTGTGCTGCAGGCTCTTGTCGGCCATCAGCGCCGCATGCGCGCGCTCGAAAACCGCCGGATCCACAGACCCGTCAGGCGATACGCTCGATACGGAACTTGTCGGCTGTGCCATCCCCGGACCGATACTAGGCGACTGGCATGACAACACAACCAATGCTGTCGCCCTGCCCGATGAAAAGGCGAGGATCGCCGCGTTTCCGTGCTGTTCAGAACACGACCCGAAATGCGGAAGACGTTAAGGAACCAAGCGGCTCATTGACGTCTTCCGCTTATCGCCGGCCCGCGTGCTCCGCCGGCGGCGTACGGAGTGCCCCCCAGTGAAAATCGCCCAGGTCGCCCCCCTCTACGAGGCTGTTCCCCCCCTGCTTTACGGCGGAACCGAACGGGTCGTCGCCTAACTCACCGACGCCCTGGTCGAGCTCGGCCATGATGTGACCCTGTTCGCCAGCGGGGAGTCGAAGACGCTCGCCACCCTCGTCGCCGGCCGCGATCAGGCCATTCGCCTGGACGCCGCCAGTCTGAAGTCGGACCTGGCCGCCCATATGGCCATGCTCAGCGAGGTGCGCCGCCGCGCCCACGAGTTCGACCTGATCCACTTCCACACCGACATGATCCAGTTCCCCCTGTTCGAGGACATGGCGCACCGGACCCTGACGACCCTGCATGGCCGGCTCGACCTGAAGGACCTGCCGGATGTCTATGCGCGCTGGCCGATGTATCCGATGGTCTCCATCTCCGACGATCAGCGCCGCGGCCTGCCCTTCGCCAACTACGCCGGCACGGTTCAACACGGCCTGCCCGCCAACCTCCTGAACTTCTCCGCGAAGGGCGAGGGATACCTCGCCTTCCTCGGACGCATTTCCCCGGAAAAGCGCCCTGATCGGGCCATCGCCATCGCCAAAGCCGCCGGCATGCCCCTGAAAATCGCCGCCAAGATCGATGGCGCCGACAAGCAGTATTTCGCCGAGGTCATCGAACCCCTGATCGCCGGCGATCCCTCCATCGAGTTCATCGGCGAGATCAACGAGCAGCAGAAGTCGGTCTTCCTGGGCGGCGCCGAGGCCCTGCTCTTCCCCATCGACTGGCCGGAGCCCTTCGGCCTGGTGATGATCGAGGCCATGGCCTGCGGCGCCCCGGTGATCGCCTGGCGCAACGGCTCGACGACCGAAGTCATCGAGCCGGGCGAAACCGGCTATCTTGTCGAAAGCCTGGAAGAGGCCGTCGCCGCCGTGCCGAAAGCCCGCGCCCTCGACCGCGCCGCCATCCGCGCCCGCTTCGAGCTGCGCTTCTCGGCGGTGGCCATGGCCCGCCGTTACGTCACCCTCTACGGTGATCGCCTCGCCAGCCTGCCCTACGGCGAAACCGATCCCGCTGATTCGCCGTTGAACCTCACTGAGGGACCGGATCTGGCCCGCATTGCCTGAGGTCGGAGCCTGAATGAACGACATCGCCGTCATCGCCCCGGCCCTCGACGAGCAACGCAACGAAGGTCCTCTGCGCATGCTGGCGCTGAAGGCCGGCGACTGCTTTCTGGTGGCCGATGGCCACGGCGACATTCTGGGCGGCTCCGACGGGCTGTTCGACGCCGACACCCGCATCCTGTCGCGGCTCAAGCTGCTGATCGGCGGCGCCGGCCCCACCCTGCTCAGTTCCGGCGTTTCCAGCGACAACGTCGTCTTCACCTTCCACGGCGCCAACCGCCCGCTGCCCCCGGCCGGCGGACGTCAGGTGCCGCCGGGCGTGCTGCATGTCGAACGCCAGCGCGTCGTCCATGCCGACCGCCTGTTCGAGCGCATCAAGCTGACCAACCACGGCCTCGATGAGGTGCTCGCCCCGGTCTCCATCGAGTTCGCCGCCGACTTCCGCGATATCTTCGAGGTTCGCGGCCAGACCCGCGCCAGGCGCGGCGACCTGGAACGCCCGGTCGTCAACGGTCGACAGGTCAGCTTCCGCTATGAAGGCCTGGACGGCGTCGCCCGCACCAGCGTCATCGCCTTCTCCGAGCCGCCGGTCCGCCTCTACGTCGACCGCGCCGACTTCCTGGCCAGCTTCCAGCCCCGCACCTCCTATGAGCTGTTCCTCGAGGTCGGGGCCGAGTTCCAGGACATTCCCGACGAGCGCCGCTTCCGCATCGCCGCCGCCGCTGCCCGCAAGGCCATGCGCGCCCGCGCCCGCCTCGGTGTCACCCCGCGCAGCGACAGCCCGGCCTTCAACCGCTGGACCACCCAGTCCCGGGTCGATCTCGCCCTGCTGACCACAGAGCTTCCGACCGGTCGCTATCCCTATGCCGGCATCCCCTGGTTCTCGACCCCGTTCGGCCGCGACGGCATTCTCACGGCCTGGCAGATGCTGCTCTTCGATCCCGGCCTGGCCCGGGGCGTGCTCAGCTACCTGGCCTCCCGCCAGTCGACCGAGACCAACGCTTTCCGCGACTCCGCCCCCGGCAAAATCATGCACGAAACCCGCAAGGGTGAGATGTCGGAACTGGGCGAGGTGCCCTTCGGTCTCTACTACGGCGGCGTCGACACCACCCCGCTGTTCATCGCCCTGGCGGGCGCCTACGCCCGCCGAACCGGCGACCTGGGCCTGATCCGCCAGATCTGGCCGGCCCTGAAGAAGGCGGTCGAATGGCTTGAAACCCTTGGCGATTCCAACGGCGACGGACTGATCGACTACGCTCGCGCCGCCGAGACCGGCCTCTCCAACCAGGGCTGGAAGGACAGCTACGACAGCGTCTTCCACAGCGACGGCCGGTTCCCCAAGGGCCCCATCGCCCTGGTCGAGGTGCAGGGCTACGCCTTCGCCGCCTGGCGGGCGATGGCAGAGCTCGCCGACCGTCTGGGCGACCCCGGCGGCGACGCCTGGGCGGCCCGCGCCGAAACCATGCGCCAGACCGTCGAGGATCGCTTCTGGATGGACGACGTCGGCAGCTACGGCATCGCCATCGACGGCGACGGCCGGCTCTGCCGCCCCCTCACCTCCAACGCCGGCCACCTGCTGTTCGTCGGCCTGCCCAGCCCCGACCGCGCCCACCGGGTCATCGAAACCCTGTCGGGCTCGGCCTTCAATACCGGCTGGGGCATCCGCACCCTGGCGCGGGGCGAGAACCGCTACAATCCGATGAGCTACCACAACGGCTCCATCTGGCCGCACGACAACAGCCTCTGCGCCGCCGGCATGGGCCGCTACGGCGAACGCCACCACCTGGCCCGTCTGCTTCGCGGCCTGTTCGACACCGCCTCCGACATGGGCATGCGCCTGCCCGAACTCTTCTGCGGCTTCCCCCGCCGCCCCGGCGAGCCTCCGGTGCCCTACCCGGTCAGCTGCTCGCCCCAGGCCTGGGCGGCGGGCTCGGTCTTCCTGATGTTGCAGAGCCTGCTGGGGATCGAGGTGGATGCGTTCGCCGGCGAAGTCCGCATCACCCGGCCGGTGCTGCCGGCCGGGGTGAACCGGCTGAGCCTGCCGAACCTGGCGGTCGGCGACTGCGAGGTGGACCTGGTGTTCGAACGGGTGCGGGAGGGGCTGGTGGTGGCGTCGGCGACGCGGTGTCCGGAGGGGTTGCGGGTGACGACGGTGAGTTGAACTCCAATCGAGTTTCAGCCCCCCCCATATCCGCTCATCCCGGCGAAACGAAGTTCGGCGCTAGCCAATGCCAGGATGAGCGGAATTTAGTAGATGAACCCGGCGGGAATTGCAGTGAGACAAACGGGGGACACGTTGAATTTGCGCGCAAATTCAACGTG
>JANPKF010000213.1:0-5654 GCA_031425895.1 Caulobacteraceae bacterium
CCGGGGCGTTGCGCGCCAACTCCACGAAATCGGAAATGTCCTTCCTAGTGATGTCAGCTATTGCCTTGGGTTTCTCAAGGAATTCCTCGAAAAGACCGACGACGGTTTTGACCTTGTCGCGCCAGGATGCGCCGGCCTTTCGGGTTTCGAGACAGTGCTCGGATAGGCGCCTTAGCGTCCATGAGCCCTGCGCCGTTCGCGAGCTGGCATTCACGACCCCTCGATTTACGCTCGCGCTGAAGGGTTCGACAAACACCTCGCCCATTGATCGTTGGAACCTGGACCTCGTTACGTCGAGCTCGGCCCCGGCTATAGCGTCCCGGATGCGCATGTAATCTCGCGACCCAATGACGATTTGCCGCCGGCCGCATTCGGCCTCGACAAACATCTCGATATCCTTGTGAATGACGTTCGTAATGTATTTTTGGCGGTTCGCTAGGCCCAGCTTGGGATCATTGAAAGATGCGACAACGAAGTTGGCTTCATCATCCATCCCGGCCATCCATTCAGCCAGATGGCCATTGGGGTCCGTCGCCGCCGCATAGCGCTGACTCGCATCAACCCGGACGGCATCGTTCCACCATCCTGCCTGTATGGCGATCAGATCATCGTCGGTGAGAACATAGTCGCGACTGGTCGATCTTTTCGGAGTTGGCAGGCCTATCCCACGCACCCGAGCGACCTGGGCATCGAACCAAGTGCTAAGGTCAAGGGCTTGGCGCTTCGCATCATTAAGGTCAGCGGTGCCAAGAGACTTGTGGAAGTGCTCGCGACCGCGAAAAGCCATGTCGTTTTTGACATCCGCCGGGACCCTTCGGCGATACGTCCAGATGCCTGCTCGTCTGATGAAATGTGCCGGGACCTTAGCCATCAACGCCTTGTTGTGTTACGCAAAGTGCGACAGGTCTGGACGCAAAGATCAGCTCCGTCAAAGACTTAATGTATTTCAACGGCTTGTGTGTGACACAGCACAGAGTCCCACCCTCTCCGCCAACAGTTGATTTTTGTCGTATATTATTCAGTGCTTTCCTGAGACGGATCGCATCCCGTCCCACATTTCACTCCCCTTTCACTTGGCATTCGGGCTCTTGCGCCGGGCTTTCACGCCTGACGAACGGATGCGCCCGGCGACACATTGAGCGTCTCCCGCAGTGACGCCCCACCGTCTTCTCTTGCTGCTGCTGAAGGGGGGAACGTCGCGGGTGTCCGCCAAACACCCATTCAGGGCACGGGGCGCCTGTTCGGAGGTCACGTTTGTCGTTTAGATCGGCCGCTTCGCCCACCGCCTGGGCGGGCGGCGCATCGGCCATGACAGCACAATGAACCTCAAGCCTTATCTCGCCTGGCCAGGCGCGCCGCTGGCCATTGGGTCTGCCGCGCTGTTCGGCGCAAGCACGCCGCTGGCCAAGGGCCTGCTGGGCGGTGGGATCAGTCCCTGGTTGCTGGACGGCTTGCTCTACCTGGGCTCGGGGCTCGGCCTGGCGGTCGTCTATTTCGGTCGGGGCCTGGTCGGGCGGCCCAGTCGGGAAGCGTCGCTCACACGCAAGGACATCGGCTGGATGGTCCTGGTCGTGCTGTCTGGAGGTGTGGTCGGTCCCGTCATGCTGATGATCGGCCTCAGCACGACCGCCGCCTCCACCGCCGCCCTGATGCTCAACCTTGAAGGCCTCGCCACCATGGCCATCGCCTGGCTGGTCTTTCGCGAGAACGTGGACCGCCGGCTTCTGCTGGGGGCGTTGGCGATCCTGGCCGGCGCCCTGCTGCTGTCCTGGCAGCCGGGTCAGGGGCTGGCCGGCCTTGGCTTTGGCAGCCTGGCCATCGCCGGGGCTTGCCTTGCGTGGGGTATCGACAACAACCTGACCCGCAAGGTGAGCGGCTCGGACCCGGTGCAGATCGCCATGATCAAGGGTCTGGCGGCCGGCGGGGTCAATCTGATGCTGGCGCTGTTCCTTGGCGCGCGCCTGCCCTCAATTGGGCTGACCCTCGGCGCGGGCGCAGTCGGCTTCCTCGGCTACGGGGTCAGCCTGGTGATGTTCGTCCTGGCGCTGCGCTACCTTGGCACCGCCCGAACAGGGGCCTACTTCTCGACCGCTCCTTTTATCGGCGCGCTGCTGGCCATCCTGATGTTTGGCGAGACCATCACCTGGCAACTGGTGCTGGCGGCGATCCTGATGAGTGTCGGCCTCTACCTGCATCTGGTCGAGCGGCATGACCATGACCACCTGCACGAGCCCTTGGAGCACGAGCACGCCCACGTCCATGATAGCCACCACCAGCACGATCATGCCCCGAACGATCCGGCTGGCGAGCCCCATACGCACCCACACCGGCACCCGCGCATGATCCACGCCCATCCGCACTATCCGGACCTGCACCACCGCCATGACCATGCCCACTGAAAAGGCTCCGCTACCGATGACACGACGCCTGGCCTTCGACCGCTCGACCCTGCCGCTTTGGGTTGGCGGGCTCTGCATGGTCCTCGGCGCCTTCTGGTCGGCAACCGCCGCCGCCCACGGCGTGCCGGACGAGGAAGTGCAGCGCCTGATCAACGGCGGGCCGCTGGACTATATGCGGTCCGGCGCGGTCCACATGGTGACCGGCTACGACCACCTGCTGTTCCTGTTCGGGGTGATGTTCTTCCTGACCCGGTTCGGCCAGATCGCGAAGTTCGTCACCGCCTTCACCCTCGGCCACTGCATCACCCTGCTGGCCGCGACCCTGCTGGGCTTCAAGGCCAACTACTACCTGGTCGATGCGGTGATTGCGATTTCGGTCATCTACAAGGGCTTCGACAATCTGGGCGGCTTCCCGAAGGCTCTGGGGGTCAAGCCGCCGAACCTGCTGGCCATGGTCTTCGGTTTCGGCCTGATCCACGGCTTCGGCCTCTCAACCCGGCTGCAGGCGCTGCCGTTGCCGGAGGACGGGATGGTGCTCAGCATCCTGGCCTTCAACGTCGGCGTCGAACTGGGCCAGATCGCCGCCCTGGTCGTCATGGTGGCGGTGCTCGCGCTGTTGCGCCGCACCCCCTGGTTCGACCTGTTCTCGAAGGTGGCGAACGCCGCCCTCGTTATCGCCGGCATCCTGCTGTTCCTGTTCCAGATGCACGGCTGGCTGCACATCAGTCATCCCGACGACCTGGGCTTCAACGAGGACGCCCACTACCATTCGCACGAAGCCGAGAAGCAGAAGGCCGAGGCCGCCGCCAGGGCCGCCCGCAGCCACGAAAGCCTCATGCCCGCCGAGCCGATCCCGTAGCGGCCCGACAATTCAGACCCGGTTCAGGCGACGCCTTCCATGACGACCCGCCGGGCCGCCCCACCCCGACCTCTTCAAGGAGTACCCATGAAGCCCATCCTTCCCCTCGCCGCCGCCCTTGTCCTCGGCCTGGCCGCGCCCGCCTTCCCCGCCTTCGCCCACCCCGGCGGCCACGGCGAAGAGACGGTCACCATTCCCAGGGCCAACGCCGAGGCCAAGGCCAGGACCGTCGTCGACACCATGATCGGCCGCGACATCCTCGAAGCCAGCTGGCGTGGCCTTTCCCCCGCCAGCGCTGACCTTCGGGAAGGCGGTACGGGAGGCCTGGAGTGGGTGGTCGTGTTCAAGAACCCGGCCGCCAAGGACGCCGCCAAGCGGACGCTGTACGTGTTCCTGTCCAGCGACGGCATCTATCTGGCGGCCAACCACACGGGAAAGTAGGCAGCAGGACCAAGAGGCGCGGCATTCCATCAAAGAGATCGCCCGCGCCGTTGCCGGCGCGGGCGTCCCTTTAGCTGGCGCTCTTTAGGCCCTTACGGGCAGCAGGGCGCGCCGCTGCTGCAGCAGGCCGCGAGGGCTTCGCAGCAGGAGGAGACAGCCTGGATGACAGTCTCGGGCGAGGCCGCCAAGGCGGCCGTTCCAGAGGCCAGCAGCACCAGGCCGGCTGTGAGAAGAATACGTTTCATAGGAATAATCCTGTTTTGAGTTGATGGATGGTCCTGGTCTGTCAGACCGCCCATCGGGGAGGTGGTACAGCCGGATCGACCACGATCCCTACAGGTGTTCGCAGGTCCGTCACGAAGTGGACCTCGTAGGCGACCCTCATTGGCGCGACGACCTGCGGTCCCAGCGGCGGTACGACGCGGCAGCCGACCGCGCAGTCCAGCTTTGAGATTGGCGCGCCCTGGTCCTGGTGATCACCGACGTCCATCGGCATCGTCATCGTTTCGCAATCCGCGCTCTTGGCCTGAGCCACGCAAAGCGGGGCGGCCAGCAGCATCAGCGCGCTGAGCAGAGCCAACGCCGCACGCGCAACGGCGCCGCCCAACAAGCGGCGCTGCTTTCTCACGACGGGTTGCCTAGGCTTCGGCATCAGATCACCGGCTCATGTTTCGGCTCGGAGGGCGGTTTGCGCAAGAAGGGATCGTGCGCCCGCATCCAGTTACGAGCCGGGCGTTCCACCAGATGATAAATCGCGATCGCCGCGATAAGGGTCACCGCGAACACGCCGAGCCAGGCTACCCATGCCCCCGCCCCGGAAAGATTGGGAGCGACGCGGCTGAGGCCGTGGAAATACGCGATGTCGACCGGCAGATGAACCATGTAGACGGAGTAGGAAACCTCTCCAAGATAGACGAGCGCCGCTGCTCCCATCACGCCCTGCGGGTTCGTTTTCGAAGCCTCAGCCAGGCTGAAGATCAGCAGGCCAAAAGCCGGCCAGATCGCGGCGTCGCTCCAACGCAGGGATGAGCCGATTGCAATCCAGAGAACGGCCAACGCCGCGCCGGCAAGGGCCGCGATTCGGGGCAGCTCAATAGTTCGGCCCAGCTGGTAAAGCGACGCCCCAAAAAGGAAGCCTGGAATGATGCGAACAATGCCGAGCCGCGTCACCTCCGATAGCGGCAGCCCGTTTGATTCCACGCTCCAGAACATGACGAAGAACAGGCCGAGCGAGAGGGCGACGGCGAGCCAGGCGAGACGGCGTAGCGCCAGCACGAGGAAGGCCGCTATCGGGAAGATGAGATAGGCGAACCACTCGGCCGAAATCGACCAGGAGGGGAAATTCCATTGTACCGAGGGCGTCGTCCCCCAGGCGTGGATGAGCAGCAAATGCTGCGGCAGCACTTTGGGATCGAACGCGATCGGATCAAAGCGCGCGCCCATCCTCATGGCAACGAGCCAGATAGCGACGGTGGCCGCCAGGGTCACCAGGTGGACGGGGTAGATCCGCGAGAGGCGCGCCCAGAGGAAGGACCCGTAGTTCAGGCGCTTTTCTTCCACCCGGCTCAGATAGACGTGGCTCAGGATGAAGCCGGAGAGAATGAAGAAAAGATCGACGCCGAGATAGCCCTTGGCAACAAAGCCCAGGCGGTCAAGGTCGAGCCCCAGATGGTCTCGAAAGTGATAGACCAGCACCCAAAACGCGGCCGCGATCCGCAAGGACGTCAACGGCCGGATGTCGTTCGGATACATGCGCGCCCCCGTGCGGAGGGCGCCTGCTGGCAGGCCCCTCTGAAGGCTATACGGCGCTCGCGCGGGCATCCCAAAACAAGGAGGAACAACCGCGCGCATCAGTTAAATCCGCACGGCGCCCAGCCGCAGCGCGTTGCCGATGACGCTCACCGAGGAGAGCGCCATGGCGAGCGCCGCAATGGCCGGCGAGAGCAGCAGGCCAA
>JANPKF010000214.1:0-1655 GCA_031425895.1 Caulobacteraceae bacterium
GTTGCGGCGGGGGCCGGATTTTGCCACCCTCGACGACGCGGCGGCCGCCCGGCCGGGCCCCATTGAAGGAGCGCGTGATGACCGAGACCCTGCCTGGCGCCCGGCGCCACGCGGCGCCCGCCCGCCTGGCTCTTGCCACCCTCGGCCTGCTGCTGAGCGCCGGCGCCGCGCTGGCGCAGGCCTCCCCCTCTCCGCCCCCGCCCCCGCCGCCCGCCGCCGAGCCCGCGCCGCCGCCGAGCTGGCGCTTCCAGATCGCGCCCCTCGCCCCCCTGCCGCACGGCCCCCGCACGGCCCGGCGGGGCGAGCCGCTGGCCGTCTTCGCGGTGCGCCCGGGCCAGGCCGCGCGGCTGGACGCCGGGGTCGACGCCCGGGCCGACAACTGGCTGGGAGCCAGCCTGCGCCGCCCGCTCACCGCCGGCCAGGTTCTGAACGCCGTGCAGGGCCGGCCCGGTCTCTACTGCGCGCCGGTCAAGGAGAGCGCCCTCTACAGCGTCGGCCCCTGCCTGCTCGACCGCGAGGCCGACGGAACCTTCGACGCCATGGTCTCGGCCGCTTTCAACTCCGGCCGCTCCGACGGCCCCATCGTCAGCGACAGGAAGAACCTGCTGGGCGTGCAGTTCGCGGCCCCCAAGGCCCTGACCGCCAAGGTCGCCTACCGCCCGGCGGACGCCGCCGACGGCCCCTTCGCCGAGGCCCGCCTGACCTGGACCGCCCGGGCCGACAGCAAGGCGGCCGGGGCGCCGCTCGACCTGACCCTGCAGCTCGACGCCAGCGACGACGACAGCGGCACCCGCGTGCTCAGCGACCACCTGCGGGCCCGGCTGGCCGGCGGCAAGGGCGAGGTCACCCTGGCGGGGATCACCGTGCGAGTGCTGGGCCTGGGGGCTGACGGGACGCTGAGTTACGAGCTGGCCCCGCCGCCGGCGGATCAGGGGACGGCGTTCTACTGGGTGGGGCAGCGGATTGTGATTATCGGGTATTGATGGCGGGCTTATCGCGCCCCGGCGCGTTTACCGCCTGACGCGCTTTCCCGGACGCCGGCGGATGAGCCGCCAGACGTGCCCTTCCCGCTCCGGCCAAGGTCTCAGAACCATGATGGAATACCGCGTCAGCGCCACCCGCCAGGGCCCTCACGGCAGCCTGGCCCGATGCAAGGCGGCCGAGGTCGTGCTCGACACCGACGTCAACGGCCGGCCCGACGCCTTCAACCCGGCGGAGCTGTTCCTGGCCTCCATCGCCGCCTGCATGATCAAGGGCATCGAGCGGGTGACGCCGATGCTGGACTTCGCCCTGCGCGGCGTCGAGGTGCGGCTGCACGGTGTTCGCCAGGACGCGCCGCCGAAGATGCTCTCGGTCGACTACGAGCTGATCATCGATACCGACGAGGACGATCAGCGGCTGGCGTTGCTGCACGGGAACGTGCGGAAGTACGGGACGATTTCGAACACCGTGGCGGCGGCGTTGCCGCTGACGGGGACGATCCGGCGGGTGGGGTAGAAGCGCACGGCGCTCAGGCGCGGTGCGAGGACGAGGCGGCGCGCGGCGTCGACGCGGCCGATAAGGGCGGGTTCACGGCCCGGGGCGGGCGGCCATCCACTTCGCCGAGAAGATGGCCGTGGACCACCACAACATCGGCGACGACGACGTGGCGGCCA
>JANPKF010000215.1:0-2031 GCA_031425895.1 Caulobacteraceae bacterium
ATGCATGTCGAGGTCACGCGAGCTCGGGGCGACATTTTCAAGTTCAAGGGCAAGGCGTTGGTGAACGGCAAGGTTTGCGCCGAAGCTGAATTCACCGCGATGTCGGCTGACGCCAAATGACAACGGTCCATGCGACGGCCATCGTCGATCCCGGCGCCAGGCTGGGCGAGGGGGTCGAGATCGGCCCGTTCTGCATCGTCGGTCCCGATGTCACGCTGGGCCGCGGGTGCAAGCTTCACAGCCACGTCGTGCTCGAAGGCGTCACCACGCTCGGCGACGAGTGCGTCATGCACCCCTTCGTCAATCTTGGCGGCCGGCCGCAGCATCTCGGCCACAAAGGTGAGCCGACGCGGCTCGACGTCGGGGCCCGCAACATCTTCCGCGAGAACGTCTCGATCCACACCGGCACGATGATGGGCCATGGCGTGACCAGGGTCGGCGACGACTGCCTGTTCATGGTCAGCGTCCACGTCGGCCATGACGCGGTGATCGGCAACAGGGTCACCCTGGCCCCCAGCGTCGCGGTCGGCGGCCATGCCGAGGTGTCTGATTTCGTCTTCCTGGGCGGTCTGGCGGCGGTGCACCAGTTCAGCCGCATCGGCCGTTCGGCCTTCGTGGGCGGCGGCGGCATCGTTACCAAGGACGTCATCCCCTATGGCTCGGTGTGGGGCAATCACGCCCATCTCGAGGGGCTGAACCTCATCGGCCTCAAGCGCCGGGGCTTCGACCGGGAGCGGATCAACGCCATGCGCGCCGCCTACCGCCTGCTGTTCGCCGACGAGGGCACCTTCCAGGAACGCCTCGACGACGTCGACGAAAGCTATTCCGACATTCCTGAAGTGGTCGAGATCCTCGACTTCATTCGCGTGGACGCGAACCGGCCCCTCTGCCTGCCGCGTCGAGAGACGTAAGACCTTGAAGAAGCTGGGATTGATCGCGGGCGCCGGCGGCCTGCCTGCAGAGATCGCCGACCACTGCCGCAAGGCGGGGAGGCCCTATTTCGTCATCCGTCTGAAGGGTATCGCCGATGACGCCACCCTGGGTCACCCGGGTGAAACGGTCGGCCTCGCCGAACTCGGCAAGACCTTCAAGGCGCTGAAGCGCGAGAACTGTGAGGCAGTCTGCTTCGCCGGGCTTGTCCAGCGGCCAGATTTCTCGGCCCTGAAGCCCGATATGCGCGGCGTCGCCGCTCTGCCGGGGATTATCGCCGCCGCCCGCCACGGCGACGACGCCCTGCTGCGCCGTGTTCTGGACGAGTTCGCCAAGGAGGGCTTCGTCATTGAAGGCGTGCATGAGGCGGTCGGGTCGATGACCCTGCCGCTCGGCCTGCTGGGCAAGCATTCGCCGGCCGCAGAGCACAGGCCCGACATCGAGCGCGCATTGGAAGTCGCCAAGGCCATCGGGCAACTCGATGTCGGCCAGGGCGCGGTCGTCTGCAACGGCCTGGTGCTGGCCGTGGAGGCGCAGGAGGGCACCGACAGCATGCTGCGCCGGGTCGCCGACCTGCCCGTCGCCCTGCGCGGTCAGCCGGGCGCCTTCAAGGGCGTCATCGCCAAGGCTCCCAAGCCGATCCAGGAATTGCGGGTCGACCTGCCGACCATCGGCGTCGCCACCATACGCGGCGCGGCCAAGGCCGGGCTGGCCGGCGTGGTGGGCGAGGCGGGGCGCTTGCTGATCGTCGATCGTGAGGCCGTGATCGCCGCGGCCGACGAGTTCGGTCTTTTCGTGCTCGGCGTTGAGCACAAGACATGACGGACGAAAGCGGCCACCGGGTTCCGCCCGCGTTATGCGCCGCAAGCGTGTTACCGTGATCAAGCCTCTGACCGTCATGCTGGTCGCCGCCGAGGCGTCCGGCGACTCCCTTGGGGCCGGCCTGGCGCGGGCGCTCAAGGCGCGCCTGGGCAATGGGGTCCGTTTCGTCGGTGTCGGCGGAGAGAAGATGGCGGAGCAGGGCGTTGTCAGCCCCTTCGATATCGCCCCGCTCTCCATTCTCGGCATCATCGAGGGCGTCCGCGCCCTGCCGATGGTCAA
>JANPKF010000216.1:0-4497 GCA_031425895.1 Caulobacteraceae bacterium
GCCGATCCGCAGGCTGCGCAGCGGATAGCGCTTCTCGTCCGCCTCGCCGATGAAACCTGTCTCGAAGGCCCCGGTCATCACGTCCGGCCGCACCGTCACCGGCTCCGCTGGCGGGGGCTGGACCGTCGCGACGCCATCAGCCCTGGCCAAAAGATCGGCCCGCCCGTCCCGTCCGTCACCCGAAGGCTCCTCCGGTCGTTTCCCGGACAGCAGCTCAACGATCTTCCTGAACATTCCTGACCTCATTCTTGCGCGATGACATCTGCGTTAACAGGAATCGCCCGCCTGTTAACCCCTCGCCGAACAGCGCGGAAACAGAGCATGACCGAATCAGCGAAACTGCTTCTTTCGCGTTTTGTTCACCCCCAACATCTTGTAGGCTGACTTCGCTCGAGACCAAGGGGCATAAGGGAAAACGCCTATGTCAGGCATCATTCGCACCGGCTGCGGCGGCTGGACCTTCGAGCCCTGGCGCGGGGTCTTCTATCCGGACAGCCTCAAGCAGAAGGACGAGCTCCACTACATGAGCCGCCAGCTGCGCTCGATCGAGATCAACGGCGCCTACTATTCGACCTTCAAGCCCGACAGCTGGAAGAAGTGGCGCGACGAGACGCCCGACGATTTCGTCTTCACCGTGAAGGGCAGCCGGTTCACCACCAACCGCAAGGTGCTGAGCGAGGCCGGCGAATCCCTCGAGCGGTTCATGGGCCAGGGCCTGAGTGAACTGGGCCCCAAGCTCGGACCCATCTTCTGGCAGTTCGCCAACACCAAGAAATTCGATCCCGAGGACTTCGAGGGCTTCCTGAAGCTGCTCCCGAAAAGCCTGGGCGGCCTCACCCTGCGCCACGCCGTCGAGGTCCGCCATGACAGCTTCTGCACCCCGGCCTTCCCGGCCTTGATCCGCAAGTACGGCGTCGCATGCGTCTACGCCAGGCACGAGACCTACCCGGAGATCGCCGACGTCACCGCCGACTTCGTCTACGCCCGGCTGCAGACCGGCAATGACAAGAGCAAGACGGCCTATCCGCCCAAAGAGCTCGACCAGTGGGCTGAACGCCTGAAGACCTTCGCCGCCGGCGGCGTTCCCGCCGACCTGCCGGTCGTCGACCCGGACCATACCCCGGTTTCAAAACCGCGCGACGTCTTCGCCTTCATCATCCACAAGGGGAAGGTCAGGGCTCCGCACGGGGCGGTGGCGCTTCAGAAGCGGGTCGGTTGAGAGGGCTGATGCCGCGTTGATCGCGGGATCAGCGCCATTCCTTGCCCACAGCCCAGGCGGCCCGGGTCTTCATCAGGGCGCCGACCGAGCGGCCGTCCTGCAGCCGGCAAAGGGCGCGGCCGTCGGCCTGCACATCGCAGTCGACCATCTGGCTGAAGGCGACGGCCATCAGCGTGCCGCGCGGGTTCTCGTCGGTGTTGGAGGCCCGCTGGATACCACTGGACGAAGGGGCGTCAGCCAGGGTCACCCGCACCCAGGTATCGGGCGTCGCGCCGAGGGCCACGCAGAGGGTGGCGCCGTCCTCGACCTGCAGCACTGGACCGCGCAATTGGCCCGACGCCGGGCCTTCGGCTGTGCACAGATTGTCGGCTGCCGGGCCTGTCGCGGCCTCCGCCCGGGTCCCCATCAGGAAGCCCGCCGCGGCCAGGGCGGAGAAGGCGATGACGAACTTGGCTGGATGGGACATGGAATCGCTGCCGGATTGCTCTGATCAGGTAGCGCACAGGGGCCCCGTTTGTTCCCCTTCGCCTCAGCCTGATACCAACCCGTATTCTCCCCTCTCCACCGACCCGGACGGCCGCTAGGGATCGAGCGTCCAGGTGTATTTGCCGGTCTGGTCGGCATGCATGCTCGTGAAACCGACGAGTTCCTCATAGGACTCGCAGGTCCGACCGTCGTTCACCTCATAGCGGGTGAAGGGGCCCGGATACTGGACGCACAGCGTGTGGTCGCCCCCCCAGGTCAGGTCTCCGTCATTCAGGGTCTCGGCGTACATGTAGAAGTTGGCGTTGTTGGTGCTGCCGACGATGATGCAGCCGCCGTTGCTGACCGCGAACCAGCCGCGTGTCACCCAGCGGGTGTCGCCGGGCTCCATGAACGAGGCGGCGACCGTGGTGTTGCGGCCGCTTTCGTTGCAGACCTCCAGCGTCAACAGGCCCGTCTCCTGGGCGCGGGCCGGGGCCGGATGGGCCACAACCAGTCCGGCCAGCAGCGCGGCCGCGATCATCGACGTCCTGATCATCATCTGAAAATGCCCCCGCATATCTGCGTTCGCCCTAGCACGGCGGGACGGGAGCCGCCAACCACCGCGCCTATCCGGCGAACACCTTCGCGATGTCCTCGTCGCTCATCAGGCGCCAGCGGCCGGGCTCCAGATCGTCCGGCAGGCTGAGGCCCCCGACCTGGTCGCGATGCAGCGCCTCCACGTGGTTGCCGACGGCGGCGAACATCCGGCGCACCTGATGGTAGCGGCCCTCATGGATGGTCAGGTGGGCGCGGGTCGGCGAATGGACCTCCAGCTCGGCAGGCAACAGGGGCTTGTCCTCCCCCTCCAGCACCAAGGTCCCGGCCGCGAAGGTCGCGCCTTCGGAGCCGTCCATCGGCCGGGCCAGGGTGACCAGATAGCGTTTGGCGACGTTGGCCCGCGGCGAGATGATCCGGTGCAGAAGGTCGCCATCGTCGGTCAGCAGGAGCAGGCCGCTGGTCTCCTTGTCGAGCCGCCCGACGGTCGAGATGGCCGGCTCCCGCGCCTTCCAGCGCTGCGGCAGCAGGTCGTAGACCAGCGCCCCGACCTCCTTGTGCGAACAGGTCACGCCCAGCGGCTTGTGCAGCATCAGCGCCAGTCCCGGCGGCGGATCAAGCGGGGCGCCCCGCACCGTCATCCGGGCCGACAGATCGCGGGCCACCAGCACCTTGGTGTCGGCCTTCCTGATCGCCTGCCCATCCAGCACCACCTGGCCGGCGGCGGCCAGGGCGGCGATCTCCCTGCGGCTGCCGTAGCCCATGTTGGCCAGCAGGCGGTCCAGGCGGACGGAGATCACTTCCGGGCCTCGTAGACCTTGTAGCCGCCGGCCTCGCCCTTCAGGTCGACGCCCTTGAAATGCTCGCCCAGCACCGCCTCGTAGGGCAGGTGGCGGTTGGCGACCAGCCAGCAGGTCCCGCCCTTCTTCAGCGCCCCGGCGGCGCGGCGGATGAACACCTGGCCCAGCGCCCGGTCCTCGGCCCCGGCGTCGTGGAACGGCGGGTTCATGACCACGAACTCCAGGTCGGCCAGCGCCGGCTCGGTCCCGCGAAGGTCGGCCCAGTGGAAGACGGCGCGCGGGTCGGTGATGTTGACCTGAGCGGCCTCGATGGCTCGCCGGTCGATATCGACCAGCGCCAGCGAGGTGACGGCGGCGCTCTCCAGCACCTTGCCGGCCAGCAGACCGATGCCGCAGCCGAAGTCCGCGCCGGGGCCCTTGAAGGCTGGCAGCTTGCTGAGCAGCAGGGCGGTGCCGGCGTCGATGCGGTCCCAGCTGAAGATCCCCGGCTGGGTGCGGCCCAGGCCCTCGATGTCGCGCGGGGCGCCCTCGGCGATGGCCGCCTCGACGGCGCCAAGGTCGGCCGGACGCCGGACGTGGCAGATGCGGTGGTGCCGCTTGGCGCTCTCGGCGAACTCCGCCCCCAGGGCCTTGAGGTCGCCGGCCAGGCGCGAGCCGCCCTTGTCCTTGGGGGCCATGGCGATCAGGCGGCCGTCGGGCTTCAGCGCCATCAGCGCCGCCGCCAGGGCCCCGCGCCGCTCGACCGTGGCCGGCGGAGCCAGCATGACGATCTCGGGAAGGCTTGCGGGCGCCTGCGCCTCAAGCGCCACCGAACCGGGGACCAGGGGTGAGGTCTGCAGGGCGCCGGCCGGAACATCGGCGAGGGCGAGCGGGGGATGGCCGAAAACGGCGAAAGTCGACATGGCGGGGGCTGTAGCGCGGACCATCGGCGAGTTACAATGGCGCGTGTCCTTCCGCCTGCCCCAGAGCCTGACCGGCCCCGGCGTCCGCGAACGCCTTCACACCGCCCTCGAAGGCGAACTGGCCGGCGAAGGCGCCGGCGCCCTCGGACGTCTGGGGGCGGCCGTCCAGCAGTCCCTGGCCGCCCTGAATAACGCGCCCGACGATGCGGACGTCCTGAAGGCCGCCGCCGACGCTGTCTGGCGCTACTTCGTCCAGCGTGAGGTCATGGGCCTGCGCGACCACCGCCCCGCTATCCGCGACTACGCCATCCCGACGCGGGTCCTGAAGCGGCTGGGAGCGTCCTGAGCCGCCGCCTCCTGACAGCCAGCTGTCAGCATGCAAAGCTCGCCCCATGCGCCGCGCAGACCGCCTGTTCCAGATCATCCAGATCCTCCGCCGCGCCTCGGCGCCGGTGACGGCCAACGCCATGGCCGCCGAGCTGGAGACCTCCAGGCGTAGCGTCTATCGCGACATCGCCGCCCTGATGGCCCAGCGGGCCCCCATTCGCGGCGAGGC
>JANPKF010000217.1:0-5816 GCA_031425895.1 Caulobacteraceae bacterium
CTTTGCGGCAATGGCGGCGACCGGGAAGCCGACCGCCTTGGCCACGAACGGCACGGTGCGGCTGGCGCGCGGGTTCACTTCGAGGACGTAGATGCGCGGGTTGTCGCCCAGCGGCTCCTCGATGGCGAACTGCACGTTCATCAGGCCGCGCACGTTGAGGGCGAGGGCCATCTCGGTGGTCTGGCGCTTCAGCTCCTCGATGGTTTCGGGGCGCAGGGAGGGGGGGGGCAGGGAGCAGGCCGAGTCGCCCGAGTGCACGCCGGCTTCCTCGATATGCTCCATGACGCCGGCGACGAAGACGTCCTTGCCGTCGCAGAGGGCGTCGACGTCGACCTCGGTGGCGCGGCTCAGGTACTGGTCGATCAGCACGGGCGCATCGCCGCTGACCTGCACGGCGGTGGCGATGTAGCGCTCCAGCTGGGCGTGGTCGTGGACGATCTCCATACCCCGGCCGCCCAGCACGTAGGACGGACGGATAACCACCGGGAAGCCGACCTCGTCGGCGGCGGCGATGGCCTGTTCGGCGCTGCGGGCCAGGGAGTTGCGCGGCTGGGCGATGTTCAGGCGGTGCAGCAGCTGCTGGAAGCGCTCGCGGTCTTCGGCCAGATCGATGGCGTCGGGGCTGGTGCCGAGGATCGGGACGCCGGCCTGTTCCAGCGGGTGGGCCAGCTTCAGCGGCGTCTGGCCGCCGAACTGGACGATGACGCCCAGCAGCGTGCCTTTGGATTGCTCGACGGCGATCAGCTCCAGCACGTCCTCGGCCGTCAGAGGCTCGAAGTAGAGGCGGTCGGAGGTGTCGTAGTCGGTGGAGACGGTCTCGGGGTTGCAGTTGACCATGATCGACTCGACACCGATCTCGGCCAGGGCGAAGGCGGCGTGGCAGCAGCAGTAGTCGAACTCGATGCCCTGGCCGATGCGGTTGGGACCGCCGCCGAGAATGATAGCCTTGCGCGCCGACGAGGGATCGGACTCGCAGTCGGGTTCCTGGCCAAGCGCGCCGGTCTCGTAAGTCGAGTACATGTAGGGCGTGGTGGCGGCGAACTCGCCGGCGCAGGTGTCGATGCGCTTGAACACCGGGCGGACGTTCAGCGCATGACGGCGGGCGCGGACCTCCATCTCGGTCATGTCGGTCAGCTTGGCGAGGCGGGCGTCGGAGAAGCCCTTGGCCTTGAGGCGGCGCAACCCTTGTGCGGCGGGCAGGCCGCCGGCCCGGACCAGGCCCTCTTCACGGACCAGGTCCTGGATCTGGCGCAGGAACCAGGGCTCGTAGGAACAGGCCTGGTTGACCTCTTCGACGGTGAGTCCGTGGCGGAAGGCCTGGGCGATGACCAGCAGGCGTTCCGGCGTCGGATTGCCCAGGGCGCGCAGCACGGCGGCGTGGGCGTTGTCCGGATCATCGGTCCCGGGGATGTTGATTTCGTCGAGGCCGGTGAGGCCGGTCTCCAGCCCGCGCAGGGCCTTCTGCAGGCTTTCGGCGAAGGTGCGGCCGATGGCCATGACCTCGCCGACCGACTTCATGCTGGTGGTCAGGTAGGGCTCGCTGCCCGGGTACTTCTCGAAGGCGAAGCGCGGGATTTTGGTGACGACATAGTCGATGCTGGGTTCGAAACTGGCCGGCATGGCGCCGCCGGTGATGTCGTTGTCCAGTTCGTCGAGGGTGTAGCCGACCGCCAGCTTGGCGGCGATCTTGGCAATCGGGAAGCCGGTGGCCTTGGAGGCCAGGGCCGACGAGCGCGACACCCGGGGGTTCATCTCGATGACCACCATCCGGCCGTCGGCGGGGTTGACCGCGAACTGCACGTTGGAGCCGCCGGTCTCGACGCCGATCGCGCGCAGCACGGCGATCGAGGCCGCCCGCATGCGCTGGCATTCCTTGTCGGTCAGGGTCAAGGCCGGGGCGACGGTGATCGAATCGCCGGTATGGACGCCCATCGGATCGATGTTCTCGATGGAGCAGACGATGATGCAGTTGTCGGCCTTGTCGCGGACGACCTCCATCTCATACTCCTTCCAGCCCAGCACGCTCTCCTCGATGAGGACCTCGGTGGTGGGGGAGAGGTCGAGGCCGCGCTCGACGATCTCGCGGAATTCCTCGACGTTGTAGGCGATGCCGCCGCCAGTGCCGGCCAGGGTGAAGCTCGGACGGATGATGGCCGGCAGGCCGACGAAATCGAGACCCACCAGCGCCTCATCCATGTTGTGGGCGGCGTGCGACTTCGGCGATTCCAGGCCCAGGTCATCCATGGCGTTGCGGAATTTCTGGCGGTCCTCGGCCTTGTCGATGACCTCGGCGTTGGCGCCGATCATCTCGACGCCGAACTTCTTCAGAACGCCCATGGCCTCGAGCGACAGGGCGGTGTTCAGCGCCGTCTGGCCGCCCATGGTGGGCAGCAGGGCGTCGGGGCGTTCCTTCTCGATGATCTTGGCGACCATCTCCGGCGTGATCGGCTCGATGTAGGTGGCGTCGGCCACCTCCGGGTCGGTCATGATGGTGGCGGGATTGGAAATGACCAGGATGATCCGGTAGCCCTCGGCCCGCAGCGCCTTGCAGGCCTGGACGCCCGAGTAGTCGAATTCGCAGGCCTGGCCGATGACGATGGGGCCGGCGCCGATGATCAGGATGGACTTGATGTCGGTGCGTTTGGGCATTGGCTACTCGCGCGTCAGAGGGCGGTCGCGCCAATGCGCGCCCGGCCCCCTTGGTTCTTCATTCAGGCTAAGGCGCCCGTTTAGAGGCGGGACGGGGGGAGGGCAAGCGTTGATCCGCCCGCCGGGATCGCTCACTTTGTCGGAAGGGAGACATCACCATGAAAACCGCCGCCTTCGTCGCGATCTTGACCCTCGCGGCGGCCCTGCCCGCCGTCGCCCAGGCCCCCGAGGCGCATGTCCTTGGGACCTATACGACGACCAACACCGGCCAACCGATTCTCAGCCCCGAAGGCCCGCTGACCCTGACCGTCAGCCGGGTGACGATTCCCGCCGGGGCCAGCCTGCCGGTCCACAAGCACCCGTTCCAGCGTATTGCCTACGTCGAGTCCGGTTCGATCACCGTCCGCAACCTCGACACCGGAACGGCGGTGGACTTCAAGCCCGGCGACACCATCGTCGAGGCGCGGGGGCAGTGGCACACGGGAACGGCACTGGGCGTGGCGCCAGTGGTCCTGCTGGTCATCGACCAGACCCCGCCGGGGCAGGGGAACATGGAGCGGAAAAAGCCGTGATCGCGCTTCTCGCCGCCGCCGTGCTGCAGGCCGCCGCGGCGCCCGGCATCTCCTTCGAGGAGGCCGTCGGGCTTCCGGCCAACGATCTGGCGGTCAGGGTCCTGGGCGAGGCCGGCCGACCGTATGTCGGGGCGTTTCGACCTTCGGAGCAACAGCGCTCGCCGCCGGTCAATCTGCGTTTCTTCGCCCGTCCCGAGGCGGCGACCGATCGGCTCTGCGTCATGCATACGATTTCGGTGAATACGTCGGCGTCCGTCGCCGGCCAGGAGGCCCTCGACCGTGAACCGGAGGGGTGGCGCCGCTATCGCAAGCTGGTCTATGGCCCGCCGGTCAGCGAGGACCTTTATCGGCCCAGCGGCCTGCGGGACGGCGGCGACTTCGCCGAGGCCCAGGCGGACTGCGGCCGGCTGGAGCCGCAAAGCGGCCCGGGCTGGTTCTCGGCGGAAAGCCCGGGCTCAGCGGGGCTGGCGTTGCAGTTCGCCCGTTTGCTGCTGCCGTCGGAGCGGGACGGGGCCTCGTCGACGGAGGCGGCGGCGACGCCGGACATCCAGCCGCTACTGGCCCGGATGCGGCTCGACCGGCTGGGTATGGTCCGGTCGAGCCGCTGCAATCTGTTCGCCGTCGAACCTGGGCGGTGCCTGGTCCTGTACTTCACCCATCCCGATGCTGACGGCCGTGAACTGAGCCTCGTCGTGTCCTGGACGTCCGGGCGGAATGGCCTCGCCATCGTCGAGCTTCGCGCCATCGACGACTTCCTCTACGTGCCATGACCGGCCGCACCGACACCCGTTCGCCGCGCCAGGGCGGCGGCTAGGGACCGCCTTCGTCTATGTGACAGCCGCCATGACCCGCTCCAGCCGCTCCCGCGCCGCAGCGGTATCGTCCGGGTGGGTGAGGATGAGCAGGTCGTCCCGCTCAATGCCGGCCAGGATGCGGGCCACGCCCTCGTCGGCGGTGATCCGGCCCTGCTGCAGGATACCGTCGAACAGCCCCTCCAGCCGCGACAGCATGGCCGGGTCGGTGGCCGGTCGGCCGGCGAGGGCAGCCGGGCGGTTGCGGTCGCCCTCTCGGATACGGCTCTCGATGTTGCCGGGGCAAACGACAGAGGCCTTGAGGGGCGAGCCGACGGCGGCGAACTCCGCTGCGAGGCTCTCGGTGAGCCCGACCACGGCATGTTTGGAGGCGGCGTAGGTTCCCAGGAAGGGTGGGGCGGTGAGCCCGGCCATCGAGGCGACGTTGACCACATGGCCTTCACCCCGCGCCAGCATGGCCGGAACGAAGGCGCGGATGCCGTTGACGACGCCGAAGACGTTGACGCCGAACACCCACTGCCAGTCCTGCGGGGCGGAATCCCACATCGGGCTGAGGCGCCCGCCGACGCCGGCGTTGTTGACCAGAAGGTCGACATGGCCATGGCGGCGCAGGATGTCGTCGGCAGCCCTGCCCACCGCAGCCGGATCGCTGACGTCGCAGGCATAGGTGTCCGCTACGCCTCCCAGCTTCGCCGCCGCCCGGTCCAGCGCGACGCCCTCGACGTCGAGCATGCAGACGGTCAGGCCGGCTGCCAGCAAGGCCTTGCAAAGGGCCAGGCCGATGCCGCTGGCGGCGCCGGTGACGACCGCGATCTGTCCGGGTTTGAGGCGCATGGCCGTTCTCCAACGTTCGAGACGGCCTAATTATACCCGGTAATAATTATGTCAATATATACCTGTAAAAAACAGCCATCCGCTCGATCACAGCATTTCCCCGTTCATGATCTTGAGCGAGACGACTGTGAATACCGCCGTCCCGACCAGCATCAGCAGGGTGAACACGCCCAGCACCCAGGCGGCCGTCAGCTTGAAGCCGCCGCTCTTGCTGTCCCGGGCCCGCAGGTAGAGCTCCAGCACCGCCAGCGGCAGCAGGTAGCAGCCGAAGGTCCAGATCAGGAAGGCCGTGCCGTTGACGCCCTTGAGGCCGAGGCCGCGGCTGAACAGCATCCACACCACGAAGCCGGCCCGGGTGAACCATTGGGCGTTGGAGACCAGGTAGAGACGCAGGGCCCAGCGGCGGTGGGCGACGAAGTCACGTCCGCGCGCCGTGCGGTAGGCCAGGGCCGCGAAAGTCAGGATCAGGACGGCGTTGCCGGTGATGGCCCAGCTCGAAATCTCCTGTGGCTCCGGCTTGCGTAGCCAGATCAGGCCCAGGCCCGTCAGGCTGAGCGACACCGCCGTGATCAGGAACACCCGGCCGTTCCACCGGTGGAACCTCGGCCAGCGGGCGCGGATCTGCGGCATGACCTGCAACGCGCCGCCGAAGGCGATGATCCCGGCCAGCAGGGCGTGGGCCCCGAAGGTCAGGTTGCCGATCAGATCGCCGGCCTTGTAGGCGTTGTGGAGCATCTTGTTGCGGGACCAGGCCTCGAAGTCGCCGGTCAGGGTCGAGGGGCCGTAGAAGCCGGCGATGTAGGCCAGGAACAGCCATTGGCCGATCAGGGCGACCGCCAGCCAGAAACCGGCGGTGCGGACGAGGATCTGGTCAGGTGAAAGACGCTTTCGCGGAACAGGGACAGCCAGGGGCAAACGGGGATCCTCCAATCCCCGGAAGGCTATCGAT
>JANPKF010000218.1:0-9445 GCA_031425895.1 Caulobacteraceae bacterium
GCCAGGTCGGTGGCCAGTTCGCCGCGCTCGGCGTCCGAGGCGATCGCGGCCATGCGGCGGGCGGCGCAGGCCAGGTTGAATACCCGCCGCTCCAGCACCTCATAACCCCAGGAGAATCCGTTCCAGCGCCCGAAGATCCGCTTCCAGTCGAAGACCAGCCGCAGGGCCGCGCGGGGACCCGCCTCCTCCTGCGCGACCAGATCGTGCAGCCAGCCCATGCGGTGCAGGGCCACGGCGAAGGCGCGGTCGGGGCTGGGCTTGTCGAAGGGATCGCCGCTGGCCCCGACACTCACCCGCGTTCCGGCCAGGTCGAAGATCCCCTGCAGCAGCCGTCGGCCCTCGGCGTTGTTCACCGGTCGCCGGTCGCGCGGATTGGCGGCGAAACCATCGACCGGCGGGCGGCTGAGCATCATCCGGTGCAGCGGATTGCCGAACCACTCCTGCTCGCCCTGGCGGCGGGCCGCGCCGGCCCAGCCGCGAACGACGGTGAGGGCAGGTCCGACGAGGTCGCGGCGGGGCGGCTTCACGCTTTCGTCCCGTCAGCCCCGCAAGGCGGCGATGTTGGCGGCGTAGGCGTCTGGCCCGCCCTTGAACACCGCCGAGCCGGCGACCAGGGCCGTGGCCCCGGCATCGGCGCACTGGCGGGCGGTCACCGGGTTCACCCCGCCATCGACCTCCAGCCAGATGTCCTTGCCCGAGGCGTCGATCATCCGGCGCAGGGTTTCGATCTTTTTCAGCTGCGAGGGCATGAAGCTCTGGCCGCCGAAGCCCGGGTTGATGCTCATCACCAGGATCAGGTCGATGTCGTCCATCATGTACTCGATGACCGACGGGGGAGTGGAGGGATTGAACACCACCCCGGCCTTGGCCCCCAGCTGGCGGATGCGGGTCAGGGTGCGATTGAGGTGCGGCCCGGCCTCGGGATGCACACTGATCATGTCGGCCCCGACCTCGCGGAAGGCCTCGAGGTAGGGATCGGCCGGCGCGATCATCAGGTGGACGTCGAAGGGGATGCTGACGTGCGGGCGCAGGGCCCTCACCACATCCGGGCCGATGGTGATGTTGGGCACGAAGTGGCCGTCCATGACGTCGACGTGCACCCAGTCGGCGCCGGCGGCCTCGATGGCGCGGCATTCCTCGCCGAGCTTGGCGAAGTCGGAAGCCAGGATGGAGGGGGCGATGATCATGGCCCCATGGCTTAGCGGAGTCGGGCCAAGGATGACAGTAGGAGGGGCGGCTAGTTTCGCTTCAGCCGGGCGACGAAGAAGCCGTCCTGGCCACCCTCGCGCTGGTGGGGCAGCAGGCGCAGCCAGCCTTCACGGGTCAAGGATGCGGCCGGGGCGCCGCCCTCGCCCTCGGCGCAGGGCTCGGTGGCGAAGTCCGGATGGCGGTTCAGGAAGGCGCGGACCTGGCCCTCACCCTCTTCCGGCTCCAGCGAGCAGACGCAGTAGACCAGCCATCCGCCTGGCGCGGTGCGCATCGCGGCGCTGTCGAGCAGGCGCGACTGCACGGCGGCCAGCTTGGCGATGTCGCCGGGCGCGGCGGCCCAGAGCACGTCCGGGTGGCGGCGGAAGGTGCCGGTCGCCGAGCAGGGGGCGTCGAGCAGGACGGCGTCGAAGGTGCGCTCATCGTCCCACCGGCCGGCGTCGGCGGCGATGACCTCGGCGGTCAGGCTCATGCGGGCAAGGTTCTCGGTGACCCGCTTCAGCCGTTCCTCGGAGCGATCGACGGCGACGGTCCTGGCGCCGGTGACGGCCAGTTGCAGGGTCTTGCCACCGGGGGCGGCGCAGAGGTCCAGCGCTGTCTGTTCGGCGTTGGCATGCAGCAGGCGGGCGGGGATGGCGGCGGCGGCGTCCTGCACCCACCAGCGGCCCTCGGCGAAGCCCGGCCACTGGGCGACGTCGCCGCGCTGGGCGACCCGCACCGTGCCGCCGGGCAGGGCGACGGCCTCCAGCTGGGCGGTCAGAAGTTCGATGTCGTCGTTGGCGCGGACGGTCAGGTCGGTGGCCGGTTCGCCCGCGATCTGCGCGGCGATGGCGCGGGCGGCCTCGGGCCCCCAGGCGTTGGTCCAGCGGGCGAACAGCCAGGGCGGGCACAGGGCCTCGGGATCATCGGCCGGCGGCCCGTCGCGCAGCAGGCCGCGCAGCACGGCGTTGACCAGGCCCTTGAAGGCCCGGCCGCTCTTGTCGGCGGCGGCGATGTCGACGCTGGTCGAGACGGCGGCGTGGTCGGGGGTGTCGAACCAGAACAGCTGGGCGACGCCCAGGCGCAGAAGGTTGCGGATACGCGGCGGCGGCTCGCGGTTCAGCTTGGGTGCCAGCAGCCGGTCGATGGCCCCAAGCCGGCGCAGGGTGCTCAGCGTCAGGGCCCGGGCGAAGGCGCGGTCGCGGGCGTCCAGCGCCTTCAGGGGGCCGGTCGCGGCCGCCTCGTCGATGCCGCCCCGGCGTTCGAGCGCGGCGTCCAGCAGGGTGAGGGCCGCGCGGCGGGCGGCCAGATCGTTCGAAGGTGCTTGGGTCACGCCGTCCCCCTGCGCCTTTCAGGCGCGGGGATCAAGGAAAGAAGGGCCGCCTTTCAGACGCGGGGATCAAGCATGCAAGGCAGCCGGGCGTGGTTGCTTGATCAGGGAAGAGGCCCATGTACATACCCGGCAGACGCTCGGGAGCACGCGGAGACTACCATGGAAAACGATCCGCAAGACGGGGTCCAACTGGAACCCGATCAGCAATCCGGCGACGTCCCGGGCGCCGCGCCTGGAAAGGTGCTGGCTCCCGCCGCCCGCCGGGCGCTGGAGGAAGCGGCCGCGCGCAAGGCGGCGGCTGTCGAAGCGACCCGTCCGCCGGAGGATGGCGGCCCGGCCGGTCCCGAGCCGACCCGCTACGGCGACTGGGAGCGCAAGGGCGTGGCTGTCGACTTCTGAAGTCGCCAGAGCGCGTTCCGATAAGTTGGAACCGGTTATCGGACCAAACGCGCGACCACTCCAGACCGACAGGGTTAAATTACCCCAGCCGCGCGGCGCCTTAACCCTGCCCCTCCCGCCGCGGGCGCAGAGCGTCGCGGCCCCCCAGGTTGGGGCGTAGCCTGCCGATCCTGTACCCGCCAGGAGTTCGGCCGATGCGTTTCACAGCCCCAATGCTGGCCCCCGCCGTCCTTCTGGGCGCCCTGGCCCTGAGCCCGGTCAGCGCTCTGGCCGCCGAGCCATACGCGTCTCCATCGCCTGCCGTCTCCGGCGACGCCTATGCCTACCAGCGCGCCGGCGCCGGCGGCGAGGCCTACAGCTATCGCCGCGAGACCAGCGAGAGCGGCGCGGCCCTTGGCGCTCCGGTGCGCGGCGAGGTCAACTGCCAGGGCTATTGCCTGCCGCCGGGCTACGTCATCGAGGACCCCTACCAGCGCGCCGAGCCGCCGCCGGTCCGCTATGAAGACCGCGGCGCCTATGTCGGCGAGCCGCTGATAGAAGAAGACCGCGAGGACCGTTACGGCGCGCGGCGTACGACCTACGAAGAGCGCGGGGGCTACAGCTGGGGGTATGAGACGCGGGGCGCTGGGGAGCGCCGCGCGGAGGGCTGGGATCACCGGGAGCGCGAGGACCGGGGCCGTGAGCCGTGTCGGCAGCGCTTCGACGCCCAGGGGCGGATGATCGAAAGCTGTGGCGAGATCCGCCTGAGCGACAGCTTCTTCTGGGGCGGCGGCGGGGTCGGCCCGGAGTACATCGACGGCGGCGGAGGCGGCGGGGGCGGCGTCTATGCCGAAGCCGGCGCGGGGGCTTCGGCCTCTGCCTACGCCTCAGCCCGCGCCAGCGTCGGCGTCAGCATCCGCATCGGCGGCCGTGGTGGTCACAAGGGTGGCGGCGGCGGCCACGGCGGCAAGGGCGGCTGCGGAAAGTGCGGGGGGCACTAGTCCGGAATCCCTCCCCTGATGGGGAGGGATGACCCTACATCCGTTCCGGCGTCTCGATCCCCAGCAGGTCCAGCGCCAGTTCCAGCTGTTCCAGCGTCGTTCGCGCCAGGCGCAGACGGCTGCCGCGCAAGGCGTCGTTTTCAGCGCTCATGATCGGGCAGGCGGCGTAGAACTTCGAAAACGCCTGGGCCAGCTTGAAGGCATGGTCGGCGATGAAGTTGGGGGCCTTTTTGTCATAGGCCTCGGCCGTCGCCGCATCGAAGGCGTCCAGCATCAGCACCAGCTCGCGCTCGGCCGGCTCGGCGACCCGGACCTTGCTCTCGGTGACACCCTCGCCCTGCGCCCGGCGCAGCACCGATTTGATCCGCACCGCCTGGTACAGCAGATAGGGCCCGGTCTTGCCCTCGAAGGCGGTAAAGCGGTCGAGGTCGAAGATGTAGCTGGTGCCGCGATAGTTGCTGAGGTCGGCGAATTTCAGGGCCGCGACCGCCACCTTGTGGGCGACGTCCTCGAATTCCTCGGGCTCGAACTCGGTCCCAAGCCCCGCCTCGCGCAGCCGCTCGCGGGCCTTCTCGCGGGCCATCTCGATCAGGTCGTGCAGCTTCAGCACCCCGCCTTCGCGGGTCTTGAAGGGCTTGCCGTCCGGACCGTTCATGGTGCCGAAGCCGATGTGCTCCAGCCCGCCGGGCACGGCATAGCCGGCCAGGTAGGCGGCGCGGAACACCTGCTCGAAATGGTCGGCCTGGCGCTGGTCGACGCAGTAGAGGATCAGCTGCGGATCGAAGCTCTTGCGGCGATCCAGGATCGTCGCGAGGTCCGTCGTGCCGTACATGGCCGATCCCTCCGACGACACCACCAGCAGCGGGTCGGGCGAGGGCACGGTGACGGTCGAGCCGTCATCCAGCTTCTTCTTCTTGGTCTCGCCGGGCCGGGCGACATGCACCACCCGCGCGCCCTGGTCCTCGACCAGCAGGCCCTTGGCCTGCAGTTCGTCGACCATGCCGGCGATCAGCGGATCGGCGTCGCTCTCGCCCTTCCAGAGGTCGAAATCGACGCCCAGGGCGTGGAATTCGCGCTCCAGGGCCACCCGGCTGACATTGACGAAATGCTTCCACAGCAGGCGGTAGCCGAAGCGCCCGCCCTGCAGCTCGGCGGTCGCCCGGCGAGCCCGATCGCGATACTCGACGTCGGTCTTGGCCTTGCCGGCCGCCTCCGGATACATCCGGTCCAGGTCTGCCAGCGTGATGTGGCGTCCCAGTTCCTCGAGCACCCGCTGGCTGTCGGCCTCGCTGAAGCCGCCCGGCGCCGTGACCAGCCGATCCATCAGCGCCCGCACGAACGGGAACTCGTCCATCGAGGCGACGATCAGCAGCCCCATCTGGAAGCCCCAGTCGCCGAAGTGGGCGTCGCCCAGGACCACGTCGCCGCGGAACCGGTAGATGCGCTTGACCGCCTCGCCGATGATCGAGGCGCGCAGGTGGCCCACATGCATGGGCTTGGCGACGTTTGGCCCGGCGTAGTCGATGATCACCCGACGGGAGTCCGCGACCTCGACCGCACCCTTGCGGTCGTCGACGGCGATCTCGTTGGCCCGCGCCGACAGGGCGGCCGGGCTGACCCGCATGTTGATGAAGCCCAGGCCCGCGATCTCGACGGAGGCCAGGTTCGGATCGCCGGCCAGCTTGTCGACGACATACTGGGCAATCTCGCGCGGCGGCTTGCCGGCGACCTTCGCCCCGGCCATGGCCCCGTTGGACTGGAAGTCGGCGAGGTCGGGACGGTCGGAAGGGGTCACCCGGCCGAGCTCCGGCGGAATCCCCAGATCGGCGAACGCGGCCGCAGCCGCTTCACCCAGCGTCCTCTTCAGATCGGTCATTGAAGTCGTTCTAGAGCAGGAGGCTTACTAATTGGAGTCGGCGGACTTGGGCGCGCCGGCCGAGACGCGGAAGCGTTTGCCATCGCGGTTGAACTCGGCCATCGCCGGGGTCACGTCGAAGCCGATCAGCACCTCGAAGTTGGCGCCGCTGGTTTCCAGGCTGGCGCGCGGAATGACGATGCCTTCCAGCTTTTCGGTGACCATGGTGCGGTCGTCGCTGAACTTCACCGGCAGGTCGAAGTATTCCTTGGTGATCACCGCCGAGTTGCGCGTGGTGACGGCCACCCAGTAGCGATAGGTCTTGCGGTCGCTGGTCGCCTTGGGACCCTTGCCCAGGGCGAACAGGGCTTCGACGCTGACGCGGATCGGCTCGTCGTCCTTGTACTCGCAACCCGACGACAGGCCCTGAATCTCGCCGCTGTAGGCGACGGTGTTGGCTGATTCCCGACCGTCGAACTCGATGTAGCGGGCGGCGTCGTACAGCACCTTAACATAGGGGCAGGGGCCGGCGTTGCGCAGGGCCGGCAGCGGCGCCTGCGGCTGGTTCCATTCCTTGTCGCGGGATTTCTTCTTGGAAGCCTCTTCTTCCTGGCGACGGTCCTGGTCGCCACGGCGGCCTTGAGCCATGGCGGCGGGCGCGGAAACGAGGATCAGGCCCGCGAGGGCGTAGGTGAAGAAGCGGCGCATGCGGGTCCCGACAGAACTAGGCGTTTGAAGGCGGCCGTTGGCGGCCGGTCCTCCTTGAAACTCTTCTCCGCTGATAAAGGCATATGCGTGGCCCTGCAATGTAACGAAGCGTGCAACGCGAAACCGCACGCCCTTCCGCCTTCAGGGTGGCGGCTGACCCCACAACGCCTTAACTAGGGCGCATGGACGCCACCCTCGCCGCCAAGCCTTCCCTGAAGGTCCTGCTCGCCAGCCCGCGCGGCTTCTGCGCCGGCGTCGATCGGTCCATCCAGATCGTCGAGAAGGCTATCGAGAAGTATGGGGCGCCGGTCTACGTGCGCCACGAGATCGTCCACAACCGTTTCGTCGTCGACCGGCTCAAGGCCATGGGCGCGGTGTTCGTCGAGGAGACCTCCGAGTGCCCGGTCGACCGGCCGATCATCTTTTCGGCCCACGGGGTGCCCAAGAGCGTGCCGGCCGAGGCGCGCGAGCGCCAGATGCTCTACCTCGACGCCACCTGCCCGCTGGTCTCCAAGGTCCATGTCGAGGCCCAGCGTCATCACAAGCATGGCCGCGAGATCGTGCTGATCGGCCACAAGGGCCACCCCGAGGTGGTCGGCACCATGGGCCAGCTGCCCGAGGGCGTGGTCAAGCTGATCGAGACCGTCGAGGACGTCGCCTCCTTCTCTCCGAAGGATCCGATGAACGTCGCTTTCGTCACCCAGACCACGCTGTCGGTCGACGACACGGCCCACATCATCGAGGCGCTGCAGACCCGCTTCCCCGGCATCGCGACGCCGCACAAGGAAGACATCTGCTACGCCACCACCAACCGCCAGGAGGCGGTCAAGGCCATCGCCGAGGCCAGCGAGGTTCTGCTCGTCGTCGGCTCGCCCAACAGCTCCAACTCGGTGCGGCTGGTCGAGGTCGGCAAGCGGGCCGGGGTGCGCGGGGCCTATCTGATCGACAAGGCCGACGAGATGAAGGACGCCTGGCTGGACGGGATTACCTCGCTTGGCATCACCGCCGGCGCCTCGGCTCCGGAACTTCTGGTCCAGGAACTGCTCGAGCGGCTCGAAACCCGCTTCGACCTGATCATCGAGGAAGTCGCCCCGACCCGCGAGACCGTGACCTTCAAACTCCCGCGCCTGCTGACCACGTGAGCCTGCCTGTCGTCCAGTCGCCGCTGCTGAGCGCGCTACCGGGCGTCCGCCACGCCTTCTTCACCCGCCAGGGCGGGGTTTCCAAAGGCCTGTTCGACAGTCTCAACGTCGGTCGCGGCTCATCGGACGAAGCCGCCGACGTCGGGGAAAACCGCGCCCGCGCCGCCGGCTGGTTCGGCGTCATGCCGGACGCCCTCAACACCTGCTACCAGATCCACTCGGCCCGGGCCCTGACCGCGGAAGCGCCCTGGGGTCGTTACCGGCCCGAAGGCGACGGGGTCGTCACCGACCAGCGCAGCGTCGTCTGCGGCGCCCTGCACGCCGACTGCGCCCCGGTCCTGATCGCGGACCCCAAGGCAAGGGTGGTCGCCGCCGCCCACGCCGGCTGGAAGGGCGCCCTCACCGGCATTGTCGCCGAGACCGTCGCCGCCATGGAACGCCTCGGGGCGAACCGCGCCGACATGGTCGCCGCCGTCGGCCCCTGTATCTCGCAAGCCTCCTACGAGGTCGGCGAGGAGTTCGAGGCGACCTTCCTGGAGGCCGATCCGGCCCATGCCGCCTGGTTCGCGCCCGGCGCGCCGGGCAAGCGCCAGTTCGACCTGCCGGGCTTCGTGCTTTCGCGCCTCGCCGACGCCGGCGTGACCCGGGCCGAATGGGTCGGCCGCGACACCTGCACGGACGACGCGCTGTTCTTCTCCAACCGCCGCGCCTTCAAACAGGGCGAGCCCGACTACGGCCGCCTGCTCAGCGCCATCATGCTGGATTAGGCGAACAGGCTTGAAGTTGGCGCCAGACTTGAACCAGATGGCGACATGAAACGCGTTCTTCCCGTTCTGGCCGCCCTCCTGCTCACGTCCCCGGCCCTCGCCCAGGAGCGCCCGCCGCCGGAGCGGCAGTCGCTGGTCGACCTGGCCTACGCCATCGGCGAGAGCCACGCCCTGCGCCAGGTCTGCAACGGCGACGGCGACCAGTACTGGCGCGAGCGCATGGCCGAGTTGATCAATACGGAGGCGGCCGACGCCGACTTCGAGGCCCGCCTGAAGCAGGCCTTCAACAGCGGTTTCGCCGCCCGTGTGCCGCAGTTTCCGTCCTGCGGCCCTGACAGCCGCAAGGCCGAGCTGGCCGTGGCCCGCAAGGGCGAGGGCATCGCCAAGGGCCTGGCCGCTTCGGTCCGCACCGTCCAGCGCATGGGACCCGACGATCCCGCCCTCAAGGGCCAGGACAATCCGGACATCGCGCCCGCCGAATAGGCCCCTGTCGCTCATACGAGCGTTCGGACAATCGGTGGCGCTCGCCCTTGAAGGGAACCTCGGCTAGGCTCATCTCAAGTCTGGATTGGGAGGGCCTTTCAAATGTTCTGGATTTTCGCGCTGATCCTTGTGGTGGTCGCGCTGTTCCTCGTCTTCAGCGTCCTGAAGATCGTGCCCCAGGGCCGTGAGTTCACGGTCGAGCGCTTCGGCCGCTACACCCGCACCCTGTCGCCGGGCATCGCCTTCCTGACCCCGTTCATCGAGAGCGTCGGACGCCGGGTGAACATGATGGAGCAGGTGCTGGACGTGCCCCAGCAGGAAGTCATCACCAAGGACAACGCGGTGGTGAAGGTCGACGGCATCGTCTTCATCCAGGTGATGGACGCCGCCGCCGCCGCCTACCGCGTCGACAATCTCAACTACGCCATCGCCCAGCTTTGCATGACCAACCTGCGCACCGTGGTCGGCTCCATGGAGCTGGACGAGGTTCTGTCCCAGCGCGACCAGATCAACAGCCGCCTGCTGTCGACCATCGACAGCGCCACCAGCCCTTGGGGCGTCAAGGCGACGCGGATCGAGATCAAGGATCTGAC
>JANPKF010000219.1:0-1928 GCA_031425895.1 Caulobacteraceae bacterium
CCGTCACCCACTGGGCGACCGAGACGGTCGGCCTGGTCGGCCTGCCGCTGCCCGGCATCACGATCACGCTGGTGCCCAACGGCTCGAAGCTGGAGGTCCGGGTCAAGGGGCCGACGGTGACGCGCGGCTACGTCGGCGACCCTGAGAAGACCGCCGCCGCCTTCGACGAGGAAGGCTTCTACAAGCTGGGCGACGCCGCCAAATTCATCGACGACAATGACCCGGCCCAGGGCCTGATGTTCGACGGCCGCGTCACCGAGGACTTCAAGCTCGACAGTGGCACCTGGGTGTCGGTCGGCACCCTGCGGCCCGAGATCGTCGCCGCCTGCAGCCCGTGGATCCTCGATGCGGTGATCGCCGGCCAGGACAAGCCCTTCATCGGCGCTCTCGTGTGGCCCTCGATGGCCGGGATGCAGACGCTGATGGCCGACGATGGCCCCGGCACGCCGATCGAGAAGCTGACGGCCATCCTCACCGAGAAGCTGGCCGCCTTCAACGCCACCGCCGGCGGTCTCTCACGCCGCATCGGCCGCTTCACCATCATGACCGAACCGCCGTCCATCGACGCCGGCGAAATCACCGACAAGGGCTATGTGAACCAGCGCGCCACGCTGGACCGCCGCGCCGGGTTGGTGAAGGCGCTGTACGGAGACGGTACGGCCGCCGGCATCGTTTCTCTTTGAGATCAAACCCAACCCAACCGCTCTTCCCGGCGAATGCCGGGACCCAGCCGCCAGAGCTCGCACTTTCCGACTGTTCGCCGAATTCCGTCTTCCGGACTCTGGCCCCGATCAATCCGGATTCATCGAGATCACGCGGCTGGGTCCCGGCATTCGCCGGGATGAGCGGCAAAATCCAGGAGATACCCATGAGCCTCGACCCCCATTTCCGCGCCATGCTCGACGCCGCCGCCGCCATCGAGATGCCGCCGCTGGGCACCCTGCCGCCGGAGATGATCCGCATGGGCTACGTCGCCCAGCGGGCCGGCCTCGACGCGGGCGCGCCGAAGGACCTCGCCGTCAGCGACATCCAGGTCAATGGCGGCGCAGGCCCCCTCAAGGCCCGGCTCTATGTCCCCAAGGATGCGCCTGCCACGACCGGCGCCCTGGTCTACTTCCATGGCGGCGGCTTCGTGATCGGCGACCTGGAGACCCATGACGACTTCATGCGCCGCCTCTGCGCGGCCTCGGGCGTCCGCGTCCTGGCCATCGACTACCGTCTGGCGCCGGAGCATCCCTTCCCGGCCGCCCATGACGATGCCCTGGCGGCGACGAAGTGGACCTTCGACCACGCCGCCGAGATCGGCGTCGATCCGGCCCGCATCGCCGTCGGCGGCTGCAGCGCCGGTGGCAACCTCGCCGCCTGCATGGCCCTCGAACTGCGGGGCGACCCCAAGTATAAACTTGCCTTCCAGCTGCTCCTCTACCCGGCCACGGCCATGGAGCAGGACACCCAGAGCCGCAAGGACCTGGCCACAGGCTATGTCCTGACCGCCGAGGTAATGACCTGGTTCGCCGGCCATTTCGCCGCCATCGGCCACCCCGACGGCCGCCGCGCCGAGCCGGCCCATGTAGAAGACCTCTCCGGCCTGCCGCCGGCCCTGACCATCACCGCCGGCTTCGATCCCCTGAAGGATGAGGGCAAGGCCTACGCCGGGCGCATGGCCGCCGCCGGGGTGAAATCGGAGCACATCGAGTACCCCGCCTTCGTCCACGACTTCTTCATCATGGCCAGCGTTTCCCCGCCCGTGGTGGACGCCATCGAGGATACCGCCGCCAGGCTGAAGGCGGCGCTGGGCTAGCTCCAGGGTCCTCCCCCATCGGGGGAGGGTCTGCCCTCACTTCCAACATGACAGGAGATTCACAAAATCCCGCTTGACGGCAATGTACTCCAAAACGCAAACTACATTGCAGAAGGCGGGACGGTCC
>JANPKF010000220.1:0-5557 GCA_031425895.1 Caulobacteraceae bacterium
GGTCAGGCGGTCGGTGATGGAGGGATCGGTTGGCACTGGGCGAACTCGCAAAACTGCTGGAGGCCGCCAAGCGCCTACGCCCGGCCCGGGTTCCTGCCAAGCCCCTGCCGCGCCTGCTGTTCCTCACCGACCCGGACCGCACCCCTGATCCCGAAGCCATCCTCGAGACCCTGCCCCCGGAAGTCGGCGTGATCTATCGCCCCTTCGGCGCCCCGGACGCCGTGGAGGTAGGGCGCCGCCTCGTCGTCATCGCCCGCCGGCGTGGACTGACCCTGCTGGCCGGGGCCGATGCCGATCTCGCCGCCGCGATCGGCGCCCAGGGCGTCCATCTGCCTGAACGCCTGGCCCAGCAGTTACCGGCCCTGCGCGCCGCCCATCCAGGCTGGATCCTTACCGCCGCCGCCCACAGCCTCGCCGCCGTCCAGGCCGCACGGGACGCCGACGCCTTGCTCGTCTCCCCGGTCTTTCCGTCGAACAGTCCGTCAGCCGGCGCGCCGCTTGGCGTGGAGGCCTTCACCGACCTGGTGGCTGCAGCGCCGGCCCCGGTCTATGCGCTTGGCGGGGTGACCGCCGCGACGGCGGCCCGGCTTGAATTCAGCGGCGCGGCCGGGCTCGCCGGCATCGAAGCCTTTTTTACCGGGTAAAACTCAACGCCCGAAGGCGTGCAGTCCCGCGCCATGCGCCCGCAGCCAGTTCCTGTGCGGGGCCGGATCGCCGAACAGCTCGTCGACCAGGGCCCAGAACCTCGGCCCATGGTTGGCCTCGATCAGGTGGGCGCATTCGTGGGCGGCCACATAGTCGGCCACCGCGAACGGGGCCAGGGCGAGGCGCCAGCTGTAGCGGATGGAGGCCGGCTTCGCGATCCGGGCCGGAGTGCAGCTGCCCCAGCGGGCCTTGGCGTCGATGACGCTGACGCCCGGCGTCGAGACCTTCAGCTGGGCTGCATAGCCGGCCGTCATCTGGGTGAACCTGCGTTTGGCTTCCGCCTTGATCAGCCGCATTACCCGGTCACCGAAGGCGGCATCGTGCGGCGCCGCGATGATCCCGGCCTCAAGGTCGATCTTCGCCCGCCCGGTCCTGGCCTCCAGCCGGAAGGGGCGCCCGAACAGCTCGACCACCATCCCGGGGACCACGACGCGGGCTTCGGGCAGGTCAGCCAGCTGGGCCTCGATCCAGCCGAGGCGCTCGCGGGCGAAGGCCACGGCCTCGCTCAGGCGACGCGCGGTCGGGGCGGTGGCGATCACCTCGCGGCGGGTCCGGTCGACACGCAGCGAGATGCGGCGAGCGCGGGTGTTCACGCTCAGGCGCAGCACATGACCGGCCGCCTCGAGACGGTCGCCGTGATTGTAGGCGGGCGGTTTGAACAGACTCATCACCCTTCCGACTACCGCGTAAATCGGGGCCGGAAAACGATCATTCCGTTACTGGACGAAATGCGATCAGGCGTCCTTGAAATCCGGATCCACGCGACGAATGAACTTCGCCACCCGCGGCTGGATTTCCTCGTTGAACCGCCGGCCGTTGAACACCCCGTAGTGGCCGACGCCCGGCTGGACGTACAGCTCCTTCATCTCCTCGGGGATGTTCGGCGTCAGGCCGTGCGCGGCCTGGGTCTGGCCGACGCCGGAGATGTCGTCCAGCTCGCCTTCCACCGTCATCAGGGCGATGTCGTTGATCGCCGCGAGATCGACCCTGCGGCCCCGGTGGACCAGCTCGCCCTTGGGCAGCAGGTACTTCTGGAAAACGATCTCGACCGTCTGCAGGTAGAATTCCTCGGTCAGGTCGAGAACCGACAGATACTCGTCGTAGAACACCCGGTGCTTGTCGGCGTTGTCGTCGTCGCCGATCACCAGATGGTCGAAGTAGCGCTTGTGGGCGTCCTGGTGCTTTTCCAGGTTCATCGACATGAACGAGGCCAGCTGGACAAAGCCCGGATAGACGCGCCGCAGGGCGCCCGGATGGGGCGGCGGCACGGTGTAGATCATGTTCGACTGGAACCAGGCGAAGGGCCGTTGCTCGGCCAGCTGGTTGGTCACGGTCGGCGACAGGCGCGCGTCGATGGGCGAGCCCATGAAGGTCATGCTGCGCGGCCGGTTGGGATCCTTGTCGGCGGCCATCAGGGCGGCGGCGGCCAGAACCGGCGGTCCGGGCTGGCAGACGGCGATGACGTGGGCCCGCGCGCCCATGACGCCCAGCATCTCGCGGACATGGTCGATGTAGTCGTGGAAGTCGAAGCGACCCTCCATCATCGGCACGTCGCGGGCGTTGACCCAGTCCGTGACGAAGACGGCGTGGTGGGGAATCAGCGCCTCGACCGTGCCGCGCAGCAGGGTGGCGTAGTGGCCCGACAGCGGGGCGACCAGCAGGACGGCGGGGTCCAGCTGCATCTTTCCGGCCCGGCGCATGTCGCCCATGTCGCGGTCGAACTGGATCAGCCGGCACCAGGGACTTTCCCAGACGACGGTTTCGCGCACCTTGACGGTGTGACCGTTGACCTCGGTCTTATCGATACCCCAGGCCGGCTTGCCGTAGCGTCGGGTGACGTTGGCGTAGAGATCGGCGGCGGCATAGAAATTGCGACCGACAGCGGAATCCCGGGCCGGGTTGAGCGGCGAAGACCAGAAGTCGCGGGTGGCCCGCGCCATCCAGCGCATGGGGGTCGACGCGTAGTACGTCGCTTCTTGCAGGGTGTAGAGCATGGGTCGGACCTATTTTGCAGTGCAGCATAACACCTGATGACTTAACGAAGTCCAGCGGCAAATCGCTCCGCACGGTTGCCCAATTGCCTCACCAGTGGTCTATGCTCGCCGCATCGAAAGGGGAGTGTACGGGCGTTGTCTGAGGGGCGTGTTTTGGCGGGGAGCGACCCCTACGCGGCCTTGGTCATCGCCATAGCCGAGCACGGCGACCGCGCTGCCTTCCGACAGCTGTTCGACCACTATGCCCCGCGGGTGAAGGGCTACCTGGCCCGCCTCGGCCTCGACCAGGCCCGCGCCGAAGAGCTGGCGCAGGAGGTGCTGGTCACCGTCTGGCGCAAGGCGGGGAGCTTCGATGCCCGACGGGCCTCGGTCTCGACCTGGATCTACCGGATCGCCCGAAACCGCCGCATCGACATCTATCGCCGCGACCGCACCGCTGAACTCGACGCCGACGAGCCGGCCCTGCAGCCACCGCCTATGGCCGGGCCGCATGAGGAGCTGGACGCCGGACAGCAACAGTTGCGTATCGCCGCGGCCCTGAAGACTCTTCCTGAAGAACAGCGTGACCTCGTCCGGCGCGCCTTCTACGACGACTTGAGTCACAGTGAGATCGCCGAGGTCACCGGTCTCGCCCTTGGCACGGTCAAGTCGCGACTTAGACTGGCCTTCGGCAAGCTACGCTCCGTGTTGGAGGAGCCGGCATGACTTGTCGCATCCGGGGTCGCCTTGACGACTTTGCACCCCGATCTATCTCGCCCTTCGTGATTGGACATCTGAGGTTTCTGACGTGATTGCCGCCGCTGCGAAACTTGACGCCAATATCGACGTCTTCGCCAACCGTCTGGCCAATGCGCCCGACGCTGGCCTGAAGCTGCTGGCCTCGGCCGCCGCGGCCGTACGCGACGAACAACCGCTTCCGAACGAAGGTCTGGCCGGCCTTTTCCTCGACGACGAGGCGCCGATGGCGCTGGCAGGCGGGGCCGACGCGGCGCTCGCCCGCATTGACGCCCTGGGCGGTCTCGACGCCAGCCGGCCTGCGCCCACGTCCGACAACCGGGCGGCCGCCGGCGCGGCCAGAACGCTGAGCGAACTGCTCGACCTTCCCGACCCGGTCCGTGAAGCCGCCTTCGAGGCGATCATGGGCGGCAAGAACTTCGGTTTCGCCGGCTTCGGAATCAAGCGGCTGCCCATCCCCATGGAAGGCCCGGGCAAGGTCGATCTGCTGCGCATCGAGCCCGGCGCCGGCGTCGCCACCCACGATCACGACGGCGAGGAATTCACCCTCATTCTCACCGGCGCCTTCAACGACGGTCACCAGACCTTCGGTCCCGGCGAGATCAATGTCGGCATTCCGGGGTTCAAGCACGAGCCCAAGGCCCTGCCCGGCGACGTCTGCTACGCCCTCGCCGTCTCCTACGGCTCGGCCCGTTTCAACGGCTCCATCGGCCTGCTCCAGAAACTCACAGGTTTCGGCAGCTAGATTGGCCTGAAGCGCCCCGAGTGCGCTCAAGGTAAATCGCCTCTTAACCCTCAGCGCGCACAACGGGCGGCTGTAGGGTTCGAAGGGCTTGTTGGCATGGCGAAGGCGGCGCGGCGGTCTGGCGCGGAACTGCTTGTGGAAGCGGCGATCATCGCCTGGAGCCTGCCGGGAACGGCGCGGTTCCGGGGTGGGGTGACGGCTGCGGCCGGGGCGGCTCTCGCCGTTGCACTGGCCACCTACAATCCACTCGATCCCAGCTTCAACGCCGCCTCGGGCGGGGCCGCCACCAATGCGCTGGGCGGGGCCGGGGCCCTGATCGCCGACCTTGCCATGCAGTCCCTGGGCCTCGGGGCCTGGCTGACCGCCATCCTGATGACCGCCTTCGGCATGACCCGCGTCCTGGACGCCGAACCCGATCGGGGCCGCAAGACCCTGCGCATCAAGGCCGCCGTCGGCGCTATCGGCGTGCTGCTGATGTCGGCCGCCGTCGCCGCGCCGCCGCCGCCCGCGGCCTGGCCGCTGGCGCTCGGCCTGGGCGGCCTGTGGGGCCAGGGCCTGTTCGGCCTGGTCCGTGATCTGTTCGGCTTTGTCCACCTGCCGGGGGCGGCCCTGTTCGCCTGCCTGCTGCTGGCGGCCGGGGGGCTCACGGCCACGGTCTGGTCTCTGGGTCTGCAGAAGCTGGCCGCCGGCTTCGATCCGGAGACCCTCGCCCGCCTGTTCCACCGCGAGCCGAAAGCGCCGCCCGAACCGGTCGCCCCGATCCGAAAGCCCGCCAAACCCCGCGCCCAGGCCTCCGCCCGCGCCCCGCTGCCGCCCGTCGATCCCGCCGACGACACCCCGATCGCGACGCCCGCCGCCGAGCCGGTGCTCAACATCCGCCAACCCAAGGTCCCGGCCCGCGCCTCCACACGCGAGACCCGCGAACGCCAGCCGGCCTTCGAGTTCGAGGAACGCGAGGACGGCTTCCAGCTGCCCGAGCTCTCCATGCTCGCCCAGCCCAAGCCGCGCGCCAACACCTTCGACGAGGCGGCCCTGCGCCAGAACGCCCGACTTCTTGAAAGCGTGCTGGCCGAGTTCGGCGTCCGCGGCCAGATCGACCAGATCCGTCCCGGCCCCGTCGTCACTCTCTATGAGTTGACCCCCGCCCCCGGGGTGAAGAGCGCCCGCGTGGTGGCGCTCAGCGACGACATCGCGCGCTCGATGAGCGTCGCCGCCTGCCGCGTCAGTGTCGTCTCGGGCCGCAACGCCATCGGCATCGAGCTGCCCAACGCCAAGCGCGAGACCGTCTATCTGCGGGACCTGCTCGCCAGCCCCGACTACGAAAAGCAGGGCGCCATCCTGCCGATGGCGCTGGGCGAAGGTATCGGCGGCGAGCCCT
>JANPKF010000221.1:0-13075 GCA_031425895.1 Caulobacteraceae bacterium
CCCTCGTGCTTGAAGACGCCCTGACCGCCGCCGCCGGTACGGACCGGCCCGTGCTGCCGGTTTCCCTGGCCGTCGACTATGGCGCGGCCGGCGAGGGTGACCTGTCGGTGACGACGGAGGTCGATCGTTCGACCAGGAGCCTGGTGTTCGTCAGCGCCAAGGCGACATGGCCCGACGGGCGGGTCGCCGGCGGCGGGCAGGGAATCTTCCGGGTCATCCTCTAGGCGTCGCGGATGACGAGTGGGTCAGGGGCTTACCCTGCGTGAGGGTCGGGAAGGGCCTATTTCACCCCGGTTCCAACCTTATTTCCCCGCGACGTTGCGATGCACAACCCGCCGTGCTATCAGGCGCCCGGCTTCGGGCAGGCGGTTTGTAACGACCCCCTCGCTCATGTGCTTTTCTCAAGCGCTTTCAAGCCTTTAGGATCGTGGTGAGGGCAACCTTGCTGACGACGGACAGAACGCACCGGACGGACCAAATTGGCGGACGACAGCAAGACCAACGATGTGGGCGATCGATACGCCCGGGCCCTGTTCGACCTGGCCATGGATAACAATGCCCTGAAGGCCGTCGAGGCCGACATGGAGACGCTGTCGCGCGCGCTCGCCGAGAGCCGTGATCTCACGCGTCTGATCGAATCGCCTTCGTTCAGCGCCGAGGACAAGGGTCGGGGCCTGGTGGCCGTCGCCGCCAAGTCCGGGGTCAACATGCTGACCGCCAAGTTCGTCGGCCTGCTGGCCGCCAACGGCCGCGCCCGCGACCTGGCCCACGTCATCACCTCCTTCCGCAATCTGGCCGCCGCCCACCGCGGCGCCGTGACTGCCGAGGTCGTCTCCGCCCTTCCGCTCACGCCCGCCCAGTCGAAGGGGATCGCCGCGGCGCTCCGCCAGTCGCTGGGCAAGGAGCCGGAAATCACCACCCGCGTGGACCCCGCCCTGCTTGGCGGACTCAAGGTTCTCGTCGGTTCTCGTCTGTTCGATGCTTCGCTGAAGTCGAAGCTCGACTCCCTGAAATTCGCCCTGAAGAGAGCGTAACGTTATGGACATCCGCGCCGCCGAGATTTCGGCCATCCTCAAGTCGCAGATCGCCGGGTTCGGCGAAGAAGCCGATGTCTCCGACGTCGGCTCGGTTCTGTCCGTTGGTGACGGCATCGCCCGCGTCTACGGTCTGGACAACGTCCAGGCCGGCGAAATGGTCGAGTTCCCCTCGGCCGGCGTGAAGGGCATGGCCTTGAACCTCGAGCGCGACAACGTCGGCATCGTGATCTTCGGCAACGACAATCACATCAAGGAAGGCGACCAGGTTCGCCGCCTCGGCGAGATCGTCGACGTGCCGGTCGGCAAGGGCCTGCTGGGCCGCGTCGTCAACCCGCTGGGCGAGCCGATCGACGGCAAGGGCCCGATCGTCGGCTCCGAGCGTCGCCGCGTCGACGTCAAGGCGCCGGGCATCATCCCGCGCAAGTCGGTGCACGAGCCTGTGCAGACCGGCCTGAAGGCCATCGACGCCCTGATCCCGATCGGCCGCGGCCAGCGCGAACTGATCATTGGTGACCGTCAGACCGGCAAGACCGCCATCGCCATCGACGCCATCCTCAACCAGAAGGCCGCCAACGCCGGTGATGACGAGAGCGCCAAGCTCTACTGCATCTACGTCGCCATCGGTCAGAAGCGCTCGACGGTCGCCCAGATCGTCAAGACGCTCGAGGAAGCCGGCGCGATGGAATACACCATCGTCGTCGCCGCCACCGCCTCGGAGCCGGCCCCGCTGCAGTTCTTGGCGCCCTTCTCGGGCTGCGCCATGGGCGAGTACTTCCGCGACAACGGCATGCACGGCCTGATCATCTATGACGATCTGTCCAAGCAGGCCGTCGCCTACCGCCAGATGTCCCTGCTGCTGCGCCGCCCGCCAGGCCGCGAAGCCTACCCGGGCGACGTCTTCTACCTGCACAGCCGCCTGCTGGAACGCGCCGCCAAGCTTAACGAAGACAACGGCTCCGGCTCGCTGACCGCCCTGCCGGTCATCGAAACGCAAGCCAACGACGTCTCGGCCTACATCCCGACCAACGTCATCTCGATCACCGACGGCCAGATCTTCCTGGAAACCGACCTGTTCTTCCAGGGCATCCGCCCGGCCGTGAACGTCGGTATCTCGGTGTCCCGCGTTGGTTCTTCGGCCCAGATCAAGGCGATGAAGACCGTCGCCGGTCCGATCAAGGGCGAGCTGGCCCAGTACCGTGAAATGGCCGCCTTCGCGAAGTTCGGCTCCGACCTCGACGCGGCGACTCAACGTCAGCTCGCTCGCGGTGAGCGCCTCACCGAGCTGCTCAAGCAGCCGCAGTACGCGCCGCAGTCGGTCGAAGAGCAGGTTTGCGTGATCTACGCCGGCACCCGTGGCTACCTCGACCAGATCGCCACCGCCGACGTCCGCCGCTTCGAAGCCGAGTTCCTGAGCCGCCTGCACAGCAAGCACCAGGACCTGCTGGACGCCATCCGCACCACCAAGGCGCTGTCGGGCGATCTGGAAGACAAGCTGAAGGCCGCCCTCGCGGACTTCACCGCGACCTTCGCCTAAAGCCGGCTGACCAGGAGAAAGTAGCCTTCGATGGCCAGCCTAAAGGAAATGCGCAGTCGGATCTCGAGCGTGAAAGCCACGCAGAAGATCACGAAAGCCATGCAGATGGTCGCCGCCGCCAAGCTGCGCCGCAGCCAGGACGCGGCCCAGAACGCGCGCCCCTATGCCGAGCGCATGGCCTCGGTCATCGCCAACCTGGCGGCGGGGGTGTCCGGCGACGGTGCGCCCAAGCTGCTGGGCGGCACCGGCAGCGACAAGCGCCACCTGGTGGTCGTCGCCGCCGCTGATCGCGGTCTGGCCGGGGGGTTCACCTCCTCGATCGTCCGCGCCGCCCGCGCCCACATCGGCAAGCTGATCGCCGACGGCAAGGACGTGAAGATCATCACCATCGGCAAGAAGGCCTTGCCGCCGCTTCGCCGGCTTTATGCCGACAAGATCCTCGAAAGCTACGACCTTTCGGCGACAAGGACCCTGACCCTGTCGGTGGCCCAGCCGATCGCCGAGCGGATCATCGAGATCTACGAAGCCGGCCAGACCGACGTCGTCACCCTGTTCTACAGCCGCTTCAAGTCGGTGGTCAGCCAGACCCCGGTCGGCCAGCAGCTGATCCCGGCCCAGGTGGCCCCCCAAGGCAAGATGGGCGGCGGCGCCTCCGCTGATCTGGGCGGCGCGGCCTACGAATACGAGCCGAGCGAGGAAGCCATCCTTGAAACCCTGCTGCCGCGTAACATCACGGTGCAGGTGCTTTCGGCGCTGCTCGAAAACATGGCCGGCTTCTACGCCAGCCAGATGACGGCCATGGACAACGCCACGCGCAACGCCGGCGACATGATCCGGGCCCTCAACATCCAGTACAACCGAACCCGCCAGGCGCAGATCACCAAGGAGCTGATCGAGATCATCTCCGGCGCCGAAGCCCTCTGACCGAATAAAGACCGCACGGAAGACCAAGACCATGGCCACCGCCCCCAAGACGCCCGCCGCTCCCAAGGCCGCCGCTGCTCCGAAAGCCGCTGCTGCTCCGAAGGCCGCCGCCCCCAAGAAGGCCGCTGCCCCCAAGGCCGCCGCGCCTGTCGCCGCTGTTGCCGGCGGCAAGGCCGCCCAGCTGTCGTTCAGCGGCGCGACCGGCCGCATCTCGCAGGTCATCGGCGCCGTCGTCGACGTCGAGTTCACCGGCGCCCTGCCGTCGATCATGAACGCCCTGGAAACCGAGAACCGCGACCAGCGCACGGGCGAGACCTTCCGCCTCGTGCTGGAAGTCGCCCAGCACCTGGGTGAAAACGCCGTCCGCTGCATCGCCATGGACACCACCGAGGGCCTGACCCGCGGTCAGCCGGTGCTCGACACCGGCGCCGGCATCCGCGTTCCGGTCGGTCCGGGCACGCTGGGCCGCATCATGAACGTCATCGGCGAGCCGATCGACGAAGCCGGGCCCATCCAGTCGGACATCTACAACGTCATCCACCGCGAGGCGCCCTCGTTCGAAGAGCAGGCCACCTCGGCGGAAGTCCTGGTCACCGGCATCAAGGTCATCGACCTGATGTGCCCCTACACCAAGGGCGGCAAGATCGGCCTGTTCGGCGGCGCCGGCGTCGGCAAGACCGTGACCATGCAGGAACTGATCAACAACATCGCCAAGGCTTACGGCGGTTATTCGGTTCTGGCCGGCGTCGGTGAACGCACCCGCGAAGGCAACGACCTCTACCACGAGATGATCGAGTCCAACGTCAACGTGGACCCGAAGAAGAACGGCGGCTCGACCGAAGGCTCCAAGTGCGCCCTGGTCTACGGCCAGATGAACGAGCCCCCCGGCGCCCGCGCCCGGGTCGCCCTGACCGGCCTGACGCAGGCCGAGTACTTCCGCGACGTGGAAGGCAAGGACGTGCTGCTGTTCGTCGACAACATCTTCCGCTTCACGCAGGCCGGCGCCGAAGTGTCCGCCCTGCTGGGCCGCATCCCCTCGGCCGTGGGCTATCAGCCCACCCTGGCCACCGAGATGGGCAACCTGCAGGAACGCATCACCTCGACCAACAAGGGTTCGATCACCTCGGTCCAAGCCATCTACGTTCCCGCCGACGACCTGACCGACCCCGCGCCCGCCGCCTCGTTCGCCCACCTGGACGCGACGACTGTGCTGAGCCGCGATATCGCCGCCCAGGCCATCTTCCCGGCCGTCGACCCGCTCGACAGCACCAGCCGGATCATGGACCCGCTGGTCATCGGTGAAGAACACTACGCCGTCGCCCGTCAGACCCAGGAAATCCTCCAGCAGTACAAGCAGCTGAAGGACATCATCGCCATCCTGGGCATGGACGAGCTGTCGGAAGAGGACAAGCTGACCGTGGCTCGCGCCCGGAAGATCCAGAAGTTCCTCAGCCAGCCCTTCTTCGTGGCCGAGCAGTTCACCAACACGCCCGGCGCCTTCGTCGAGCTGAAGGACACCATCCGCTCGTTCAAGGCCATCTGCGACGGCGAGTACGACCACCTTCCGGAAAGCGCCTTCTACATGGTCGGCCCGATCGAAGAAGCCGTGGCCAAGGCCGAGAAGATGGCTCAAGAGGCCTAAGCCTGATGGAAGACGACGACATCGCCGCGGGTTACTGCTGTGACGACATGGAGGTCTGCCTTGGGGCGGGCCCCGACGCGGCGCTGTTCGAACACGACAGCGGTCTGATCCTGCTCAACGCGGGGCGGACCGAGCAGGACGGGGAAGAGGGCAACCTCCTCATCTCCGTCCAGTTCTGTCCCTTCTGCGGCACCGAGCTGCAGACGGACGAAGATATCGACGCCGCGCTGGAGGCGGTGGACTGATGGCCGACAAGCTGCACTTCTCCCTGGTCGCCCCTGAGCGCGAAGTCTTCGCCGGCGAGGTCGACCGCGTCGACGCCCCCGGCGTCGAAGGCGATTTCGGCGTGCTGGCCGGCCACGCGCCCTTCATGACCGCCCTGCGCGAAGGCAAGATCACCGTGGTCAACGGTTCGACCACCCGGGTGTTCGACGTCCAGGGCGGGTTCGCCGACGTCACCCCGGCCGGCCTAACCATCCTGGCTGAACACGCCGTGGAAGCTGCCTAAACTATTACCGGCGTCATTTTTTCGCCGGGATTCAATCGTTGGCAGGTTGCGAGGGATCGCAAGGCGGTCTTTGATGCTACCGCCTAATGTTCATGAGGGTTGAAGTCCGATGCGTGTCGCCATCCTGTCCCTGCTCGCCGCGAGCGCTCTGACCACGGCCGTGGTTGCTCAGGAAGCTCCGGCTCCTGTGCCGACCCCGACTCCGGTCCCTGAGGCCACCACTCCGGCGCCCGCGCCGGAAGCGGCGCCGCCGGCGCCGGTCGCCGCCCCCGAACCGCCGCCGCCGCCGCCGGCCGCGCCGACCGAGGCCACCTCGGTGCTGTTCAACGACGTGATCCGCCGCATCTGCATGCCGCTGGTCCAGGGCGGTGACATCACCAAGCTGGCCACCGGCTATGGCATGAAGCTCAAGAAGCGCGACATGATCTGGGAAAAGACCTGGGCCCCGGGCCTGAAGGTCACCCTGCGCGACCAGGGCGTGAACAAGAACGTCTGCAATGTCTCGATCCAGCACACCATCAACGGACTGGAAGCGACCATCACCGACGTCCACAACTGGGCCATCTACAACGGCTGGACGCTGGAAGATAACGCCAAGCGCACCACCGACATGGAGCGCACCAATCGCAAGTGGTCGCACGTCACGCCCGAGAACAAGCGTGAGGACATCGTCTTGATCACCGTCCGCAAGGTCGGCGGCGCGCCGGTCAATTCCAAGTATGACCAGACCGACGTGCTTTACGCGATCACGCCGTAGACTGCCTTGAGCCGGCGGGACGACCCGCCGGCTCTTCCTCTCATTCGGGACGGCCCGGCTTCATAAGGAAAACCCCTATGGCCTGGATCATCCTCGTTATCGCCGGACTGTTCGAGACCGGCTGGGCCGTCGGCCTGAAATACACCGAAGGCTTCACCCGCCTGTGGCCGACCGTCTGGACGGCCGTCGCCCTCGTCATCTCCATGGCTCTGCTCGGCTGGTCGATAAAGACCCTGCCGCTGGGCACGGCCTATGCGGTCTGGACCGGTATCGGCGCGGTCGGCACGGTCATCGTCGGCATCATCCTGTTCAAGGAACCGGCGACGGTGGCGCGCCTGGTCTGCGTCGGCCTGATCGTGGCGGGGATTGTCGGCTTGAAGATCTTCTCACCGCCCTCGGCCTGACATGGCCGGGCGGCAACAGGGACAGGTCGCGGCGCAGCCTGTCTCGCCTTTTCAGGCAGCCCTTGCGAGCTTTCCGTCCAGCCAGGACAGGCAGCGGGCCGCAACGGCCTCCCAGCCAGGCTCGCCGGGCAGCCAGTGGCTCATCTCGTCGAAGACCAGCGCCTCGCCGCCCATCTTCTGGGCGGTCTGGCGGACCGTCGCGGCTGGATGGATCACGTCCCGGCCGCCGGCGATGGCGAGCACCGGCAGGCCGGGCCTGGCCGACACCTGGGTGGTCATGAAGGGGTCCAGCCACCAGTTCAGGGTTTCCCACAGCGCTCGCCCGCTCTCGGGAACCATGCGGGCGAAGACGGCGGCGCGGGCGGCGGTGTCCATGCGGTCGAGGCTGTAGCTTCCCGCCAGGCCCCGGTCCGGTGCGATGGCCTGCAGCCAGAAGGGGCCCAGGGCATAGAGGCTGACCGCGCTCGCCCCTTCTTCCATTGTCGAGCCGTAGACGCCCCAGGGCGCCGACGGGGCCAGCAGCACCAAGGCTGACAGTCGCGCCTTGCCTGCCGCGATCTGGGCGACGAGCCCGCCCATCGAATGGCCGATCAGCACCGGCGGCGTCTCGCAGGCGGCGCAGACGGCGGCGACATGGGCCGCGTAGTCGCTCATTGACTTGCCGGCCGGGTCGGTCCCCGGGGCATGGCCGGGCAGGTTGGGCGTCAGCACCAGATGGCCGGCCGCCTCGAAGGCGGTGCGGAAATCGTCCCAGATCCAGCCGCCGCAGAAGGCGCCGTGGACCATCACGATCGGCGGTTTGGCGTGGCTCAAGACTTCGGCTTCTTGGCCGGCGGCTTGCTGGCGGAAGCGGCCTTGGGCGTGGCGGCCTTTTTCGCTGCCGGCTTTTTGGCGGGGGGGGCCGCGGCGATTTCAGCCTTGGGGGCGGCCTTGGGCTTTGCAGCGGCCTTCGTGGCGGGCGCCTTTGAGGGAGCCGGGGCGACTGGCTCGGCGACGACGGGCGCGGGACTGGCCTTTGCAGCCGCCTTTACCTTGGATGGGGCCTTGGAAGGGGCTTTGGCAACGGCCTTGCCGGGGGCTGGCGCCTTCGCCTTGGCCGGAGCCGTCTTCTTCGCCGTCGGGGTCTTCACAGCCGGCGGGTCGGCGGTCAGGCCCTTGTTGGCCAGCCAGGCGGCGATGTCGACGATGACCTGGTCGGTGCCCGGCTCGTCGATGATCCAGTGGGCGTTGTTGGGGTATTCCAGATAGTCGCCGCCGACCCGGCCGTACTTGGCCCCGACCCGGCGCACGTCGGCGATCGGGGTGGCGCGATCCTTGGCGCCGCCGATGGTCAGTAGCGGCACGGTGACCCTGGTCTCGTCGATGACGGCCATGCCGTGCTCGTCTTTTTCCGGATTGGCGATGTCGTTGTAGACGCCGCCGCTGTCGTAGACGGCGGTCGCATAGATTTCCGCGTGGCGCGCGGCGGGCACGCGGTTGAGCACGCCCCATTTGAAGCCGGTCGACCAGATCTTGTGCGGCTTGGTTTCCGGCTTTCCGGAGAACAGGATGTTGCCGAAGGTCACCGCCTGGGCCAGGGCGCTGCCGCTGCGGGCGTCGACCGGCGAGGCGGGGGTGATCAGCACGGCGGCCCGGCCGACGCCGCGCTCGACCAGCTTCTGGGCGATCAGCCCGCCCATCGAGTGACCCATCAGCACGGGCGGCTGTCCGGTTTCGGCCTCCAGCCGGCGGGCCTCGGCCTCCATGGCGTCGACATAGTCCTTGAGGCGCAGCGACGGCAGGTCGGCCGGCGGCCTGCTCACCGTCCGCTTGTCGGGGAACAGGGTCGGCGTCTCGACCCGCCAGCCGAGCGCGCGGAATGCGGGCGCCAGCCGGTCCCAGGCCTGGCCTGTGCAGCCAATGCCATGGATCATCAGGATCGCACCACTCATCGTCGTCCCCGCATGTTGTCTGAAGGCGTCCGCCACCTGATCATAGGCGGCGCGCTTGAACGGTACGATTAGGCCCGGCGCCTCGTCGAGTCGACCCCAGCGCCAGGCGTCGAACTCCGGCGTTCCGTGCGCGTCCAGCCGGACTTCCTTGTCCTTGCCGGTGAAACGCATGGCGAACCACACCTGCTTCTGGCCCTGCCAGCCCTTGGTGAACTTCGAGCCGCGCGCATGGGGGGGGAAGTCGTAGGTGATCCAGCCCTCGGTGCGACCGAGGATCTTGGCCGACCTGATGCCGGTTTCTTCCTCCAGCTCCCGTCGGGCGGCGGTTTCGAAGTCTTCTCCCGGATCGATGCCGCCCTGCGGAAACTGCCAGCGGTGCGCGGCATCGGTGTTAGCTCGCCGGCCCAGCCAGACGCGGCCATCGGGATGGAAGAGGACGACCCCGACGTTGGGGCGATGCTTGGGATATGAGTCGGTCAACGCCCGCTGAGTAGAGCAGAGGCCGGGGCCAACTGGAACCCGCGTCCTTCCAGAGAACGGGCCCAGACCGCCGCACTTTCGAGGGTGACCGGATAGGCGAAGCCCGAGCCCAGCGCCTGGCCGTTGCTGCGGGCGGCGGCCTCGAGGGCGGTGAAGCTGCGGGCGATGGCCTCGGCCGACAGATCCTCGTCGACGATACGGTCGGCGCTGGCGCGGGGCGGGCCGTTGCCTTTGCGGGCCGCCAGGCCGTCGTCGACGAAGGCAACGCCGCGCTGCTTGAGGACGCCGCTGAAGGCGTTCATCGCCGGGCCCGAGGCGACGAAGCGGCTGCCCAGGTAGTTGGTGACGCCGAAGTAGCCGCTGGCGCGCGACAGCACCCACTCGGTCTTCTTGACGATCTCGCCCGGCGCGCCGCCGGCCAGCAGGGTGTAGGGGCCCGGGTCGTTCTGCGGGTAGTCGTTGGGCTCCATCGGCGTCTCGAGCAGCACCTCATGGCCGTTGGCGCGGGCCAGATCGATCCAGCCCTGCAGTCCTTCGGCGTAGGGCGCAAAGGAGAGGGTGACCTCGGCCGGCAACAGTTCGATGGCGCGGCGGGTGTAGGCGGGGTTGAGCCCAAGGCCACCGATGACCAGGGCCACCTTGGGCTTGCCGTTGGCGGTGAACGGACGGGCGTAGGCCTGCCAGGGCTTCTGGCCGTTGCCGCCGATGATGGGGAGCAGGGCGCCGCCAGGGCCAGGCGCGGTGAGGCCGGCGAAGGGGGCCTGGGCCAGGGCCGAACCGCCGCCGGTGGCGATCATCGGACCGCCGGTCCCTTCGAGCCGACCGCCCTCGGGCAGGGTGATGAGGGCCGAGCCGCCGACGATGCCGTTTTCCGCCAGCTCAATGGGCTGGTCAGAGAGGGTCAGTTCGTCGGTGGTGACGGTGGGGGTTTCGCTCTCATCGGCGAGCGCCTGCTTCCAGCCGGGGAGGTCGGAGCCGGCCTCGGCGGCGTGGGCAAGGGACAGCCGCACCGTCGGCGTGCCGGCCTTGGCGTCGCCCATGACCGTGATCAGGACGATCAGGGTCAGCAGGAACAGAAGACCCGCGCCGCCGGCGCTCAGCCAGGGATTGCTCGCGACCCGCAGGGCCATAGCCCGAGCCTGGCCGGCGCGGCTGGCCGGCGGCTTTGGCGGGGTGTGCGGAATCTGCGGCTTGCGCGAGAACATGGGCGAACGGCGCCGGGCTACTTTGAAGGGTGCGCCGAAGATGCCCGGGTATGGTTAATGAAGGGCTTAGAGGGGGTCGCCGTAAGCGGGGGCACATTGAATTTCGCTTCACGACGGCGGTCGTGTCCCGCGGTGGCGCGGGCGAAATTCAATGTGTCCCCAATTCCTACTTCTTCGGCGCCGTCTTCGGCGCCACGGTCGCCACCTTGGGGGCGGGAGCGGGGAGCTTGGGCGTGGCCTGCACCGATCCGAACTTCAGCACCTCGATGGCGCGCGCCAGCTGGAAGTCCTTCTTGTCGTCGAAGGTGGCCGGCGGGGCCTCCGCCGGGGTGTGGGCCGCCCGACGCGCCTTGCCCTCTTCGGCGTTCAGCGAGTTGCGCAGGGACGCCTCGCTGAACTGGAAGGAGCGGTTGGCGATCAGTTCGGCCTGCTCGCGGGTGGCGGCGACCTCGAGGTCCGGCTCGATGCCGGTCTTCTGGATCGAGCGGCCGGCCGGAGTGTAGTAGCGCGCGGTCGTCAGCTTGACCGCCCCGTCGCCCTGACCCGGCAGGGCGATGACCGACTGCACCGATCCCTTGCCGAAGCTGGTCAGGCCGACGAGTTCAGCCCGCTTGCGGTCCTGCAGGGCGCCGGCGACGATCTCGGCGGCGCTGGCCGAACCATTGTCGACCAGCACCACGACCGGCAGGCCGTTCAGCAGGTCGCCGGCCTGGGCGTTGTAGCGTTCGATGTCCTTCGGGTCCCGCCCGCGCTGGCTGACCACTTCGCCGCCGTCGAGGAAGATATCGGCCACCCCGACCGCCTGGTCGAGCAGTCCGCCCGGATTGCGGCGCAGGTCGAAGACCAGGCCCTTCATCTTCGGATTGGCCGTCTGCAACGCCTTGATGGCCGTCGTCAGTTCCTCGGTGGCGTTCTCGTTGAAGCTGCTCAGCCGCACATAGCCGTACTCGCCCTCCATGCGGGAGGAGACGACCTTCTGCTTGATCACTTCGCGCACCAGGGTGACGTCGAAGGGATCGGTCTTCTCGCGGGCGATCGACAGCACGACCTTCTCGCCGGGCTTGCCGCGCATCTGCTTGACGGCTTCCGACACCGGCATGCCCAGCACGCTCTCGCCGTTGACGGCGGTGATGAAGTCGCCCGGTTTCAGGCCGGCCCGGTCGGCCGGGGTGTTGTCCATCGGCGAGACGATCTTGACGACGCCGTCCTCGCTGGTGATCTCGATGCCCAAGCCCCCGTATTCGCCGCGGGTGGTCTCCTGCATGTCCTGGAAGGCGTCCCCGTTCAGGTAGCCCGAATGCGGATCGAGCGAGGACAGCATGCCCTCCATGGCCGCCTCGATCAGCTTCTTCTCGTCGACCTCGACGACGTACTGCCGCTCGGTCATTTCCAGCACGTTGCCGAAGACTTCCAGCATCCGGTAGGTCTCGGACTTTGGCCGGGCCGTCGCCTGGGCCTGCTGGCTGATGTAGGCCATGGCTCCGGCGCCGAGGGCGAAGGCGCATGCGCCGATCACGAGATGCTTCTTGAACATGACCAACCTTAAAGGGCTCCAATGCGGCGCCTTGAGGGCCGCGGTACGCAACACATTACCGCCGAAACCAGGAATGTATCCCTTAACGCGCCGACAGCCAGCGCGCAGGATCCATCGCGGTCCCATCGCGCCGGAGCTCAAGATACAGCTCCGATGCGCCAGGCGCACTTGCGGCCATCCGTCCCACCGGCTGGCCCGCCGTCACCGGGGCGCCGGCGGCGACGGTGGCCTGGTCCAGGCCCGCCAGAACCAGGTGGAAGCCGGTGGAGGTCCGCAGGATCAGGATGACCCCCCAGCCGGTCACCGGCCCAGCGAATTCAACCCGTCCTTGAACCGGACTGACCACCCCGCCTCCGGATGGCGCGCGCAGCCACAGGCCAGGCGAACTGGGCGCCGAGTAACCGCGCACCACCTGGCCCTCGACCGGGCGGCGCAGGGGCCCGGGACCCTCGCCGGAGGCGCGACGCGGGAAGCTGTCGACCAGGGCGCCGGGGGAGCCAAGTTCACGCCCCGCCGCCTGGGCGGTGTTCGGATAGCGGGCCTCGATGTCCTGTTGCTGGGCCAGGAGGCGTTCGAGGTCGCCGCGCCGACCGGCGACACGGCTCTCAGCGGTGAACAGCGAGGCGCTGGCTCCGGCCGCCTGGCGGCGCAGGTTGGAGATTTCCTTGGCCTCGATGGCATAGCCGCGCGCCCGGCGCTCCAGCTCCGGGGTCATGGCCCGCATCAGGATGGCGGCCCGCACGGCGTCGCGGGCGTCGTCGGGGCGCACCAGCAGGGCCGGCGGCGGATCGCGCCGGAACAGGGTGAGGGCGGCGAGAAGGCTGCCCAGCCGGGACCGCTCGCGGCCCATCTGGGCAGTCAGGGCGGTCTCGCGGGCGTTCAAAAGGCTGAGGCGTTCTCGGGCGGCGTCGACGTCGCGGCCGCCCTGGGCCTGGCTGGAGGCGATCCGGCGCAGCTCTTCCCGCAGGGCGGCGATCTCGCTCCGCGCGGCGTCCTGGCTCTCGGGACTGCCCGGACCGATGACCAGCATCGCCCTGGCCGACGGCGCATCGGCCGGCTCCTGCGCCACGCTGGCGGCGGCGAGCGCGGAGAGGGCAAGGATGGTGGCGAGGGCGAGGG
>JANPKF010000222.1:0-3961 GCA_031425895.1 Caulobacteraceae bacterium
CGCCTCGCTCGACCTGACGACCCTGAACGGAACCAACGGGTTCCGGTTGAACGGCGGCGCCTTCGGCGACGAGGCCGGCATATCCGTGGCGGCGGCGGGCGATATCAACGGTGACGGCGCCGACGACCTGGTGGTCGGCGCCTATGGCTTCGACGGCGCCGAGGCCTTTATCGGCGCCACCTATGTCGTCTTCGGCCAGCGGGCCGCCTTTGTCGGCACGGCCGCCGACCAGACCTATGTCGGCGCGGCCCTGGCGGACACCCTGTCCGGTCTCGGCGGCAAGGATACCCTCAGCGGCCTTGGCGGCGACGACATCCTCGACGGCGGGTCCGAAAACGACGTCCTCTACGGCGGCGACGGCGCGGACGACCTGATCGGCGGAACCGGCAACGATATCCTGAACGGCGACGCCGGCGATGACCAGTTGGCCGGTGGCGATGGGGCGGACAAGCTGTTCGGCGGGGCCGGGATCGACAGCCTCGTCGGCGGCGCGGGGGCCGACCGCATGGACGGCGGCGACCAGGCCGACACCCTGACCGGCGGCGACGCCAACGACTACCTCGACGGCGGCGCGGGCGCGGACCTGCTGACCGGCGGCCTCGGCAACGACGTCTTCATCGTCGACAACGCCGGCGACCAGACGATCGAGCTGGCCGGCGGCGGCTTCGACATTGTTCGCTCCGCCAACGCCTGGGTGCTGGCCGACAATATCGAGGGCCTGGAACTGCAGGGCGGCGGCAACGTCTCGGCAACCGGCAACGGCGGGGCCAACAGCCTGCAGGGCAACGCCGGCGACAACCTGCTGTCCGGGCTGGGCGGCGTCGATACGATCAACGGCGGCGACGGCGACGACATCATACTCGGCGGTCTCGGCAACGACCTGCTGCGCGGCGGAACGGGCGGCGACATCTTCCGGGTGGCCCACGCCTTCGGCGCGGTCATCGAGACCGACCAGATCTATGACTTCTCCACCGCCGAGGGCGACATCCTGGACTTCGCCGGCGCCTATGCCGGGACGCTCGACCAGGTCGACCGCTTCACCAGGACTGCCGGCGAGATGACCCTGTCCTTCGCCTCGGGCGTCACCACCGTGAAGCTCGACATCGACGGCAACGGCGTCGCCGACTACCAGATGAAGATCAACGGCGACGTCACCGGCGATAGCGGCGGCTGGCTGCTCTAGACCCGCCAAAACGCCCGCCCGCCGGGCGCTTTGGCAATATGTCTAGACATATTCATCGACTTTTCCGGCCCTCTGGCGCCGCCTCCCCTGCCCTCCGTCGGCGGTGTAGCTCGCGCCGGTGCGCTTTCGGGCTACAAACGCTGCGCCTCGACCTACAGTGCGACCTACGCCCGGGACTACATTCGCGCGGCCTCGACCGACGCCAAAGCCTACGGCTGCGGGGGTTTGGCCGTCTCTCAGCGCTCTTTGGGCGGCGCCCGCCTGTTTTGTAGGTCGGCCAGCCGGTGGCATAATGGGTCACCGCTTCGATAAGCGCGCGCCGCCGCCCCTAGGCTCTGGACGCGAGGGCCGCCCTTGCGCAGATTGCGCGCCTTGAAGTTTCAGGGGTGGCTTTCCATGGTTCGTTGTCTTGTCGCGCTGGCGCTCACGCTGGCCGTCGCCCTGCCGGCATCGGCCCAGAACCGCATGGCGGACAAGCCGCGTTCGGTCTGGACGCCGGGGACGGTCTACGACACGGCCATCCCGGCGCCCAAGGCCGTCATCGGCCATGACCTCGGCGAGCGGCTGACCCTGTCGGCCGATGTGCGCCGCTATTTCGAAACCCTCACCGCCGCCGCGCCCGACCGCGTGCGGATGGGCGACTACGGACGAACCTGGGAAGGCCGGGTGCTGCCCTATGCGGTGATCAGCTCGGCCCGCAACATCGGCCGGCTGGACGAGATCCAGGCCAATGCGCGAGCCCTGGCCGATCCGCGCCGCACCGACGCGGCCCGGGCCCGCGCCATCATGGCCGACCAGCCGGCCATCGTCTGGCTGGCCTACAGCGTCCACGGCAACGAGACCTCGCCGGCCGAGGCGGCGATGGCCACGGCCCGCCACCTGCTGGCCTCGCGCGATCCGGCCGTGTCCCAGTGGCTGGAGCGGACCGTCGTCATCATGGTCCCGACCCAGAACCCCGACGGTCGCGACCGCTTCATCAACGGCTACCAGGCCGCCTTCGGCCTGGAGCCGGACACCGACGCCTCGTCCGCCGAGCGGGCCGAGCAATGGCCGCAGGGCCGCTTCAACCACTACCTCTTTGACCTCAACCGCGACTGGTTCGCCCAGACCCAGCCCGAGACCCGCGGCCACAGCGCCCTGATGCGCCAATGGTACCCGCAGGTGGTGGCCGACGCCCATGAGATGGGGACCAACGCCACCTACTTCTTCCCGCCGGAAGCCGATCCGCTGAACCCCCTGCTGCCCGAGGCGCAGGTCCGTAGCCGGGCCCTGTTCGGCCGCAACCACGCCGCCGTCTTCGACCGCGAGGGCGTCGACTACTTCACCCGCGAAAGCTACGACGCCTTCTATCCGGGCTATGGCGACAACTGGCCGAGCTACTTCGGCGCCGTCTCCATGACCTATGAACAGGCCAGCGTCCGGGGCCTCGCCGCCCGCCGCTCGACCGGCGAGCTGCTGACCCTGGCGGATGCGACGCGTAACCACTTCCTGATCTCGCTCTCCACCATCCAGACCGCCGCCGACAACCGCGAGCGGCTGCTGAACGACTTCTACAGCTATCAGGTCTCCTCGATGGCCCAGGCCCGCGCCGCCGGCAGCTGGATCCTGCCGCGCACCGCCGCCGATCCCGGCGCCGCTGACCGCCTGGCCCAGCTGCTGGTCCGCCAGGGCATCGAGGTCAGCCGCTCGGACACCGCGATCAAGGCCTGCGGCAAGACCTACGAGGCCGGAACCTACATCATCGACGGCGGCCAGCCGCACGGCCGGCTGGTGCAGGTGCTGTTCGACCGCAGCGTCTCCATGACCCCGCAGTTCATCGCCGAGCAGGAGCGGCGCCGCGCCAAGGGCCTGCCGCCCGAGATGTACGACGTCACCGGCTGGGCCCTGCCGCCGCTGTTCAACACCCCGGCGGAGCGCTGCAAGGGCGCGCCCTCCGGCCGGCCCCTGACCATCGACGAGATCGGCAAGGGCTACGTCGCCGGGGCCGAGCGGCCGGTCGCCTGGATCGTGTCGCCCGGCTCGCAGGCCATGGCCCTGCTGGCCGGCGCCCTGCGCCAGGACATTCGCGTCCGCTCGCCGGAGAAGGGCTTCACGGTCGGCAGCCGCGCCTGGGCCGCCGGCTCGCTGGTCATCCCGGCCGCCGGCAACCCTGCCGATCTGCGCCAGCGGCTGGACGTCCTCACGGCCCGCACCGGAGCCATCGCCGTCGGGGTCGAGGACAGCTGGGTCACAGAGGGCCCGAGCTTCGGCTCGGAGTTCTCGCCGGCCTTCGTCGCCCCGCGCATCGCCATGGCCTGGGACCAGCCGACCTCGGCGCCCGCCGCCGGGGCGACGCGCTACCTGATCGAGCGCGGTTTCGACTATCCTGTCAGCGTCATCCGCACCGACCGACTGGGGGCCGCGGACCTCGCCCGCTACCAGGTGCTGATCCTCCCCGACGGCGGCGCCTACCGCGCTCGCCTCGGGGCCGGCGGCGTCGCGGCCATCAAGGAGTGGGTGCGGCGCGGCGGGGTGCTGATCGCCCTTGGCGGCGCCGTCGAGCTGCTGGCTGATCCGGAAGTCGACCTCATCGCCGCCCGGCTGGAGACGCTTGCCACCCCCGAGGGCGAAAAGGCCCCGGAAGGCATCGACGGCAAGAAGGCCGCCGTCCCGGGCGCCCTGATCAAGGACGCATCCGCCTATGACGCGGCCCTGCGGCCGGTCGACAGCGGACCGGCCTCATCGCCCGGCGTCGTCGCCAGGGCGGTGGTCGACGGCGATCACTGGCTGGGGGCCGGC
>JANPKF010000223.1:0-22955 GCA_031425895.1 Caulobacteraceae bacterium
GATATGCTTGGCCGAGACGGTCTCGATGAAGCTGTAGGCCAGGTAGCCTTCAGGCGTGTAGGCGCGCCACATCAGGCCTTCCATGATGCCCGACACCCACATGGCGCAGATGTAGAGAAGGATGCCGGTGGTCGCGATCCAGAAGTGCCACTCGATGAGGGCGTTGGAGAAGATCTTCTCCTTCTTCCACAGCCAGGGGACCATGCAGTAGATGGCCCCGAAGCTGATGAAGCCGACCCAGCCGAGCGCGCCGGAATGGACGTGGCCGATGGTCCAGTCGGTGTAGTGCGACAGAGCGTTGACCGCCCGGATCGACATCACCGGCCCCTCGAAGGTGCTCATGCCGTAGAAGGCGATGGCGACGACCATCATGCGGACGACGGGGTCGGTGCGCAGCTTGTCCCAGGCGCCCGACAGGGTCATCAGCCCGTTGATCATGCCGCCCCAGCTGGGCATCCACAGCATGATCGAGAAGGTCATCCCCAGCGTCTGCGCCCACTGCGGCAGGGCCGTGTAGTGGAGGTGGTGGGGACCGGCCCAGATGTAGATGAAGATCAGCGACCAGAAGTGCACGATCGACAGGCGGTAGCTGTAGACCGGCCGGTCCACCCGCTTGGGCACGAAGTAGTACATCATCCCCAGGAAGCCGGCGGTCAGGAAGAAGCCGACGGCGTTGTGCCCGTACCACCACTGGGTCAGGGCGTCCTGCACCCCGCTGAACAGCGAGTAGCTGCGGTGATTCAGCAGGCCGATCGGCAGGCTGAGGTTGTTGACCACATGCAGCAGGGCGACGGTGACGATGAAGGCCAGGTAGAACCAGTTGGCCACGTAGATATGGGGTTCCTTGCGCTTCCAGAGCGTGCCCAGGAAGACCAGCAGGTAGGCGACCCAGACGATGGTCAGCCAAAGGTCGATGTACCATTCGGGCTCGGCGTATTCCTTCGACTGGGTGATGCCGGCGAGATAGCCGGTGGCCGCCAGGATGATGAACAGCTGGTAGCCCCAGAACACGAACCAGGGCGCGATGCCGCCGGCCAGTCGGGCGCGGCAGGTGCGCTGGACGACCCAGAAGCTGGTGGCGATCAGGGCGTTGCCCCCGAAGGCGAAGATCACCCCGGAGGTGTGCAGTGGCCTCAGGCGGCCGAAGTTCAGCCATCCAGCCTCGGGGAAGTAGAAGATCGTCGGAAAGCTGAGCTGGGCGGCGATGACCACCCCGACCAACATGCCGACCGCACCCCAGAACATGGTGGCGATGACGCCGGCGCGAATGACGCCATCCATGTACCGGTCCGGCTCGTCCCGCAGCTGACCCGAACTCAGGCCTGCTGTGAGGGCAAAGCCGCCCAGGACGGCGGCGGCGACGAAGACCAGACTGTGGAACCGGAACAATGGGTCATCCGTCAGGCCGGCGGCTACCGTCATGATCAGGCCGCCGACGACGGTCAGGGCTAGCAGAAGAACCGCGCCCGGCGTCGACCGGTAGCGATCCAGAAGGGCAGTGGACATGGAAGAATCCCCGAAAGCTTGCCGCTTCATCAGGCCTGGGCGGCCTGGGCGCCTTGATCTGGATCAAGGCCGAGGGATCGGATCGGCTCAGAGTGGCCTCGAACGAGGACAGATCGATGACGCGCGCCATCACCGAACCCAGCGCCACAGGCAGAGACATTCTCGAACTGGCGACCGGCCTGTTCGCCATCACGGCCGGGGTACTGTGGTTCTGGATTTACCAGATCACGACGACCGCAGCCGAGCTGTGCACCACGACGCCGAGCACGCTCGCGCATTGCCCGCTGTGCTATCCGGCGGTCCTTGCCAGCCTGGCCGCCTTGGTGGGCGGCGGCATGCTGCTGCGGGCCCGCCTATCCACCTGATCCGCACCGCCCGGACGGCGATGCCGTCCAGGGTCGCAGGCCAGCGTCGGCTCCAAATCCCGTCTCCATGAGTGTCTTGTTCAGGCTCGGCCGGCGCTATTCGGAGCGCCGGCCGTCGAAGGGCTCCGGGGTGCGGGCGGCGTCGGCATAGGTGTCGTGCACCAGGCCGTCGCGATGCTCGGGCGGACCGTAGAGCGAGTAGAATTTCAGCGGTTCGGCGCCCGTGTTGATGATGTTGTGCCGGGCGCCTGCCGGAATAAGTACAGCCGAGTCGTCCTCGACCGGCGTGCGGAGGCCGTCGATGATGACCGCACCTTCGCCGTCGATGAACTGGAAGAACTGGTCGTGCTCGAGGTGCGTCTCCAGCCCGATCTCCTCGCCAGGAAGCAGGCGCATCATGACCAGCTGCAGATGGCGACCGGTATACAGAACCCGGCGGAAGGCTTCATTGGCGTCCGCCAGATCCTCGATGCTGTCGACGAATCCCTTCACGTCGCACTCCTTCCTGATCGTTCCCTGCCCATATGGTCCGGGCCGGGCAACACCGCCTTGATCGCCGTCAAAACCAGGCTGCGGGATCGCCTGACAGGCCAGGGCCGGCCCCCCGGTCAATGCGAGATCAGCAGCGGGATGGGCGGCGCGCCGAGCAGGTCGCGGCTGACCCCGCCAAGGATCAGTTCCTGGACACGCGGGCGGCCGAACAGACCCATGACCAGGAGGTCGGAGCCCAGGTCCCTGGCCTGACGGCGAAGCACTTCGACAGCGTCCTCATCCCGGCTACGGTCGAGGATGATGTTGGCCTTGCAGCCGTGGTGTTCCAGGTGCCGCTGCAGTCGGCCATCAGGGCCGCCATCGCCCGTCGGCGAGACGACGACAACATCGATCTGTTCGGCCGTCATCAGCACGGGCCAGGCGTCGCGCAGGGCGCGGGCCGATTCCCGCGAGCCATTCCAGGCGACCAGGACGCGGCGCCCGAAGTCGGGGGCGCAGCCATCATCGCCGACGACCAGCACCGGACCGCCCGTGGCCATGGCCAGGTCGCCGGCCGAGTATTTCCAGCGCGCCATGCTGACCGCGACGACCGGCGGCAGCACCACCAGGTCGGCGCGCCGCGCGCAGGCGGTGAGGGTGGCGTTGTTGTCGCCGCCGATGGTCAGCCAATCGGAGGGAACCCCGGCCTCGGCGGCGGCGGCCTCGAAGGTCTCGCGGGCGGCCTCGGCCGCCTCGTCGACCGACTTGGCGTGGCCCTTCAGCAAGGCGTCGATATCGGCCGGCGACATATAGGCCAGCACCTCCGTCGCCATCACGTCGTTGAGGAATTCGGACCGCAGGAAGACGCCCGTGATGACGCCGCCCGAACGCCGGGCCAGTTCGGCCGCGGCGACCGCACGGGGCCGGGACTGCGCGGTCTCGTTCACTTGCACCAGGATGTCGCGGTAAGTCATTGGGTCGTCCCTCCGTTTCGAAGGATTATCCCGGTCCTGGGGACGCCGGCCTTGATCCTGGTCAATCGAGGCTGTCGATATAAACGGCGAGATCCCTCAGTTCGGCCTGCTCGAGCCGGGCCGGCGGCATCTCTCCATGGCCAAGGTCCGAGACCATGGTCAGGCTCTCTTCAAGTCTCGGTCCGGACAGGCCGGCCGCGAGCCGTGGGAACGGCGGAGCCATCGGGCGGGGACTGTCCGCGCCCGCCTCTACTGCATGACAAGCAGCGCAGGCGCGTTGCGCCAGGGCCAGTCCGGCCGCGATGCGGACGTCAGGTCCGACGGGGGTTTCGACCGCCGCCTGGGGCTGAGACGAGGGGCCTGCCGAAGCGCAGGCCGACAAAAGGACCCCCGCAGCCAGACAGATCGGGGCCGCCGCCCGGATGATGTTCAGGGGCTTGCTCATTCGTCGGCTCCTTGGCGCGGGATGATCGCAGTAGACAAGAGACGCGCCATTTTCCCGCCCTGCCTTGATCAGTGTCAATGCGCCGGCGCGCGTGAGCCGGAAGATGCTCCAGAGGCTGGAACAGGACCTCCTCGCCGCATAGGTATCTTCCCTTAAGCGCGCCCCCTTACGCGCCAGCCACGAATTTCCCGGTCTCGCCGTCGGCCCTAGCGATTGACCATCGCCAAAGGGAAATTACCGATGACCGCCCTCAGCCTCAGCCCGTCCCTCGCCGCGCCCCAGCAGCCGATTGATGCCCTGGGTCAAATCGGCGTGCGCATGACGTTCAGTCCGGGCGAGGAGATCTACGCCCAGGACGAGGATGCGGACATGATCTACCGCGTCATTCGCGGCGCGGTCCGCACCACCCGCCTGCTGAGCGACGGCCGCCGCCAGATCGGCGACTTCTACTACGCCGACGACCTGATCGGCCTCGAGGCCGGCCCCGTCCACCGCTTCTCGGCCGAGGCGCTGGGTTGCTGCGAGATCCAGGTGATCCGCAAGTCGGCCCTCAGGCTCTATGGCGACGATGGACTGAAGATCGAGCGGCTGATCTGGGCGGAGACCGCCCGCGAGCTGCGACGCACCCAGGAGCATGTGATGCTGCTGGGCCGCAAGTCGGCCTGCGAGAAGGTGGCCAGCTTCCTGCTCGATATCGCCCGGCGCTTTCGCGGCGAGGTCGCCGAACTGCCGATGGGCCGTCAGGACATGGCCGATTATCTCGGCCTGACCATCGAAACCGTGTCGCGCATGGTGACCCAGCTGCAGACCGACGGCCTGGTCCGCTTCCTGGGCTGCCGTCGCTTCGAGGTCCGGAACGCGACGGGCCTCGCCTGCCTGGTCGAAACCTGATCCAGAGGGTCCGAAGCGAGGGCATCCCGGATTCGTCGGGCAGCCGTTGATTGCGGCGGATCAAAGCCTGCGCCACCGTGTTAGGTTGTAACGGGGTCCTCGACGGGCGCCGTCGGAACTCGGGGACAGGGTGTTTTCAGCCAAAGCCTGGCCGGACTGGAGCGAAGCCGACGCCGACGGTCGGTTCGGCTATGGGGCCGCTGTTCTGGGCGCCCTGCTGACCTTTGGCGCGCGCGCCCTGCTGACCCCATGGCTGGGCGACCACGCCCTGTTCATCATCTATGTCCCGGCGGTGCTGGTCGCCTCGGGTTTCGGGGGCTGGGGCCCAGGACTGCTGGCCACGGGCTTCGGGCTGGGGATCAGCCTTCTCTTTCAGCGCGACGGGCTGATTTCCAGCCCCGCAAACATGATCGACGCCGCCGCCTTTCTCGTTCTGGGGCCCATGATCGCCTTCGGCGGTGACCGGCTGCGGCACCGCTCGCGATCCGCTGCATCCCAGCACGCCCACCTGGAATCCATTCTCGCCACCGTGCCCGAGGCCATGATCGTCATCGACGAGCGCGGCGTTATGCGCTCGTTCAGCGCCGCCGCCGTGGGCCTGTTCGGCTGGACGCCGGACGAAGCGGTCGGGCGCAACGTCGACATGCTGATGCCGCAGCCCTATCGCACCGAGCACGATGGCTACCTGGCGCGCTACCTGACCACCGGGGAGCGGCGGATCATCGGCATCGGCCGCATCGTGGTGGGCGAGCGCAAGGACGGCACGACCTTTCCGATGGAGCTGTCGGTCGGCGAGGCCGTGGTCGGCCACGACCGGTTCTTCACCGGCTTCGTCCGCGACCTGACCGAACACCGCGACCAGGAGCGTCGGCTGCAGGAACTGCAGTCGGAACTGGTCCATGTCTCCCGCCTGACCGCCATGGGCGAAATGGCCTCGTCCCTGGCGCATGAGCTGAACCAGCCGCTGTCGGCGATCGCCAGCTATCTCAAGGGCTCGGTGACCCTTCTGTCGGGCGACCAGCCCGATCTCGAACGGCTCAGCACCGTCCTGGACAAGGCGGCGGACCAGGCGCTTCGGGCCGGCGACATCATCAAGCGCCTGAGGGAGTTCGTCGACAAGGGCGAGACCGAGCACACCCTTGAAGACCCCGCGAAACTGATGGAGGAGGCCAGCGCCCTGGCTCTGGTCGGGGCCCGCCAGAAGGGATATCGCGTGTCGCTCAGGTTCGCCCGCGATCTGGGTCCTGTCATCGTCGACAAGGTCCAGGTCCAGCAGGTGGCCCTGAACCTGATCCGCAACGCCCTCGACGCGATGGCGGATGGGGAGCGAAAAGATCTCACGGTTTCGGTCGGGCCGGGCGAGGAGGGGATGGTGATGATCAAGGTGGTCGACAGCGGGCCCGGGGTCAGTCCGGACGTGCGCGAGCGCCTGTTCCAGCCCTTCGTCACGACCAAGGCCCAGGGCATGGGCGTCGGCCTGTCGATCTGCCGGACCATTGTCGAGGCCCAGGGCGGCCGCATCTGGGTGGATGACAATCCCCAGGGCGGCGCCACCTTCGCCTTTACCCTTCCGCTGGCTGACCATGAAGACCGACATGACCACTAAGCCTTCTGTCCATGTCGTCGACGACGACGAGGCGATGCGCGATTCCCTGGCCTTCCTGCTGGAGGTGAGCGGGTTCACTCCCGTCCTGCACGAGTCCGCCGACGCCTTTCTCTCGACCCTGCCCATCGCCGGCGAGGGCTGTGTGCTGACCGATGTGCGCATGCCGGGGATGTCGGGCGTCGAGCTGGCGCGGCATCTGACGGGACAGGATTTCGGCCTGCCGATCATCGTCATGACCGGGCATGGCGACGTCCCCCTGGCCGTGGAAGCGATGAAGGCCGGCATCGCCGACTTCATCGAAAAACCTTTCTCCGACGAGGTCCTGATCCGCGCCATCAAGGCCGCGATCAGCCGACCGACGCCGGGCGGCGATCAGGCCCGGCAGGATGCGCTCGACCGCCTCGCCGGCCTGTCGCCACGGGAGCGGGATGTCCTCGCCGGGGTGGTGGACGGCAAGGCCAACAAGGTGATCGCCTTCGACCTTCAGATCAGCGCCCGGACCGTGGAAATTTACCGCGCCAACATGATGACCAAGACCGGTGCGCGGAACATGGCCGAACTGATGCGGATCGCGCTGGCGGCGGGTCTGTAGACCGCCGATGCGCCTGGCTCTGTTCAATCCGCAGATCCCCCAGAATGTCGGGGCCTGTATCCGGCTGTCGGCCTGTTTCGATATCGAACTGCATGTCATCGAGCCGGTCGGATTTGCCTTTGATGATCGCGCCATGAAGCGCGCCGCCCTCGATTATGGTCCGCTGAGCCATATGACCCGGCACCCTGACTGGGACGCGTTCCAGGCGGCGCGGGGGCCCGGTCGGCTCATCCTGTTCACCACCAGAGGGGCGACGCCGCTGGACGCCTTTGCCTTCGAGGCGGGCGACACCCTGTTGTTCGGCAGTGAGACGGCCGGGGCGCCGGAGCCGGTTCATGCCGCCGCCGACGCCCGGGTGGTGATCCCGCTGCGGCCCGGGGCGCGGTCGATGAACCTGTCGGTCAGCGCCGGGATCGGGCTGTTCGAGGGCCTGCGGCAGACGGGTGGGCTGACGCCCCGCTGAACGCGCGCTATCGAAGCGGCGTCCATTATACGACCTACAAAAGCACAGGTGAATCCGTCCAGCACGGCTGGACCCCTTGCGCCGTAGGCTTTGGCGCAGGTCGGGGCTTTGATTTTGTAGCCCGGGGCGTAGGTCTCAGCGTAGGTCGAAGCACTGCGTTTGTAGGTCGAATTGTCTGCGGCGCGACCTACGGGGTCTGCGGGCGTTTCGCCAATCCCCATTATGGTCGATGAATATGTCTAGACATATTTTTCAACCCTTTGAAAACACACTTCTATTTCGTTTCCCAAGCCTCAATCCGGGGCGATCGGCAGGGTGACGATGGCGCGCAGGCCGACCGCTTGCGGCCGCAGGACGACTTCGCCGCCGTGCCCCCGGGCGGTGGCCCGGGCGATGGGCAGGCCCAGGCCCACGCCGCCCTGGTCAAGGTTGCGGGAACTGTCGGCGCGATAGAAGGGGTCGAAGGCGCGCAGCAGGTCCTCGCCGCGCAGGCCGGGGCCGCTGTCGTCGATCAGCACCACCGCCATGTCGCCCTCGCGGCCGACGCGGACCCGGGCCGAGCCGCCGTACTTGATGGCGTTGTCGACGAGGTTGCCGAACAGGCGCTGCAGGCCGGACGGGTCGCCCTCGACGATCACCGCCAGGCTGTCGTCGTCCAGCACGACGTCCGCGCCGACCAGGGCGCTGTCATCGACCACGCATTCGACCAGAGAGAGGAGGTCGAGGCGCTCGCGGCGCCGGGGCAGGGTCTCGTCACGGATGAAGGCCAGGACGCCCTCGATCATCTGTTCCATCTGGCCGATATCGGAGAGGATGGCGGTCTTCAGCTCCGGAGAGGCGGCCTCCAGCTTGAAGCGGATGCGGGCCAGGGGGGTGCGCAGGTCGTGGCTGATCGCCCCGACCATGGCGGTGCGGTCGCTGATGAAGCGGCGCAGGCGCGACTGCATCTGATTCAGGGCCTCGGCGGCGGCGCCCAGTTCAGCGGGTCCGCGCAGCGACATTTCCGGGCCCATGGGATCGCGACCGAGCCGGTCGGCGGCCTGCGAAAACCGCTTCAGCGGGGCGGTGATGCGGCGGGCGAACAGGTAGCCGGCCGGGGCGACCAGCAGGAAGCAGGCGAGTAGCCAGAGCAGGGCCCGGCGCTGCCAGTCATTGGGAAAGGGCTCGGGCGTCGAGGTGATCACCGTCCAGCCGCCGGAGGGATTGCGCAGTGCGGCGGTGAAGTCGCCGAACACCGCCAGGTCGCCGGGCCGGGGCCGTTGACCGGCTCTCATCCGATCGTCCGGCGGTGGGCCGCCCGCGCCAAATCCCCGGCCACGCCCGAAAAAGGGGGGCTCACCGCGCGGCCGCCCCTCCCCCAGCGGGAGACCGAAGCTGCGCCGGTTCATCATGCCGAAGAAGGGGGCGCGGTTGGCCGGATAGAGTCGCACATCGGCGACCGACCGGCCGAGGGTCTCGGCCAGCACGACCTGGGTGACCATCGCCATGTCGTCGAGGGACGATTTCGGCGGTGGCGGGACGGTCGCCGTGGTGCGGATCATGGGTCGGCCGTCGCGGGCCGACAGCGAGCCGCCCTTGAGCGCGGCGGCCACTTCCGACAGGCGATAGAGCACCGGCTCGGGCGGCGGCAGGGCGAACAGCACCAGGATGTTGATGGCCTGGGCGACCAGCAGGCCGGCGACCAGCAGGGCGACCAGCTGGACGCCGATCGGAATCCGGGACAGACGCTTCACGAACGGGAGACGGCGACGTCGAGAACATAGCCGACGCCGCGGATGGTCTTGATCAGCTCCCCGTCGGCGAAGGTGTGAAGCTTGCGGCGCAGGCGGCAGATCTGCACATCGACGGCGCGGTCGAAGACGTCGCTGTGGTCACCGCGAGCCACGTCCAGCAGCCGGTCGCGGGACAGGATGGCCTGGGGCCGTTCAAGGAAGGCCTGCAACAGGGCGTACTCCCCCGAGGTCAGCAGGATGGTGGTCCCGGTCGGGGCGCGCAGCCGGCGGCGGCCGGTGTCGAGCTGGAATTCCGCGAAGCGATAGACGGCGCCGCGCGGCCTGGGGACGGCCGAGGTTTCCTCCAGGCGGCGAAACACCGCCCGCACCCGGGCCAGCAGCTCACGGGGGCTGCAGGGCTTGGCCAGGTAGTCGTCCGCCCCAAGCTCCAGGCCCAGCACCCGGTCGACCTCCTCGCCCATGGCGCTGAGCATGATGATGCCGCGCCGTCCCTCCGCCGACAGCCGCTTGCACAGCGACAGGCCGTCCTCGCCGGGCATCATCACATCCAGGACGACGAGGTCCGCGACGCCGGCATCCAGCAGGCGCTGCATCTCGATACCGTCCCTGGCGCCGCGAGCCTCGTAGCCGTGCTCGCGAAGGTATCCGATGATCTGGTCGCGTAGTTCTGTGTCGTCGTCGACGACGAGGATCCGGCGGTCCGGAACTTTGGCAAGGGCGTGCATCAGGGCTCCCTGACAGCGAACTGTGTCCAACGAAATTCAGCGTTGCCACAATGTCGAAATGCCGTCCGAAAAGCCGCCGCGTGGCCATTTTTGAAACCTGCCGGTCATGGCGGCGCCTCACCAAAGCTCCGCCGGGCAGCGAGCGTCGCCTAAGCTTCGGCGCGGCGGCCATATCCCTCCCCCCAGTCGCCCCGCCGCATGCTTGCTGACCAGGTCCCGCCAAGCGTCGATCCTGGTCGCCGTCCTCCCGGCCCAACCCCGGGAGGACGGCGTCTTTTTTCAGAAGAGCCGCGCGTTTTGCCCGGCGTGGTGGGATCCGGCCGTCACGGACTCCGTCGAGGACGCAACATCGGCCTGCAGCTTTTCGAGCAGCTTGCTCATCAGGTCGGACACCTCGCTGGAGAAGCCGGCCGCGACCTCATTGCGCGACTGCAGCGAGGCGAGCAGCTCGCTCATCGACACCGTGCCGTCCTTGTTGGTGTCGGCGGCGTCGTAGCTTTCTTCCTCGGCTTCACCCGAAGACGAGCCGGACGGCGGCGGGCCGCCAGGCGGCGGACCACCCTGCGGCTTCATCGCCGTGAACTCCTCGGCAGAGAGAGACCCGTCACCGTCGGTGTCGCCCGCGCTGAGCATGTCGGCGGCGCGGGAAGCGCTGTCGGTTCCCTCAACGCCCGGTGGGGCATGGGCGGCCATGTCGGCGGACAGTTCCTCAGCCGTCAGGCTGCCATCGCCGTCCGCGTCAGCGCCGGCGAAAATCTCGGCGGCCCGGTCGGCGTGGCTCGTCTGCTGGACGCCCATCAACGCGCTCAGTGTTTCAGCGCTGAAACCCTGAAATCCGCCGCCGCCCTTCAACTGCCGGGCGCCCTCCTGCGGCGGCATATTCTGCCCTATTGCGGTGAACTCGTCGGCGGAGAGGGCGCCGTCGGTGTTGAGGTCCAGCTTGGCGAACATCGCCTGCTGGGCCTGGAGGAAGCCGGAGCTTCCCGAGATCGAAAGGGACATGGATGTCTCCTTCTTGAGGAGGCGTCCGCAGGGGAGCCGGCGACGCCGCGCCGGAATTGCCCGGTGCAAGCTTCCGCTGCCAGAAGCGGACCATGTTTCAGGCTGCAACGGAGGCCGAAAAGCGGGGCGAAGCGCCGTGGCTCCAAGACTTCTCCGGGGGGAGCGGACCCTAGAAAATCATCCTTCCCGCCAGCATCAGGCTGTAGCGGTCTTCGCTTTCAGCCGCCTCGTACTCGCCCTCGATGGCCACGTAGGAGGTCGGCGAGCCGGTCTTCAGGGAGAAGCCGAAGACCGCCGCCCCCTCGCCCGGGGCGGAAGCCGGCAGTGTCACCCACTGGCCGCCGGTGAAACGGAAGACGGTATCGCCGACCTCTCCCGCCAGAGTCTGGCGATAGCCCAGCCGCACCTCGGGCCGCCACCAGACCTCGCGGCCGAAGGTGGCGCCGAGGGCGATCTCGCCGCCGGCCGACAGCCGGCTGGAGCGACGGGCCTGGACGGTCTGGTCGAAGGCGTCGCTGCCGCCGCCCTCGCTCCGCTCGCCCTCGTTGAAGCTGAGGTAGTCGAGACTGGCCGAAGGGCGCATGTAGAAGCGGCCGAGGCGCGCCTCGTAGTTGACGCTGGCGCTGCCGGCGAGCGTGTAGCCGCCCCATTCGGAGTCGGCGTTGACCACAAGCGAGGTATCGGGGTCGATGAATACCCGGTCGCCGTCCAGCCAGGCATAGCCGGCCGAGCCGCGCAGATTGAACGACAGCCCGCCCATCTGCCGGCGCCAGTAGACCCCGGCCTCGAGCAGGGAGACGCTGGTTTCCTCGCCGATCTGGGCGATCTCGTCGCGTTCCTCAGCGGCGACGAAGGCCAGGGTGGCGCCGAGCGCTCCGCCGTCGGTTTCCAGGCTTTCGTAGCCGGCGATGAAGCCGAAGGCCTTGGTTTCGGAACCCGCCGTGTTGCCCGCCTGGCGCACGACACCGGTGTTGATCTCCTGTACCCAGACGCTGTCGGGACCATAGATGTCGCCGCCGGTGGTCGGGCGGGTGGCGGTCAGCCGCGCGGTCGTGCGGCTGAGCAGATCGAGGGTCGAGAACAGGCCCTCGCCCTGGTCGGGCAGCATCTGCTGGTAGAGATGCAGGAAGTCGTCCTGCTCCTGGGCGGCGAGGAAGGCGTCCTCGATATCCTCGTCCTGGGCCAGCGCGGCATAGACGGCGTCGAAGGCCAGCGTCTGGTTCCCGGTCAGGCCCATCTCCGTCGCCGTGCGCCGCCGCACGTCGATGTAGACGCCGCCGGCCGCCTCATCGGCGGCCGCGGTGACCACATAGAGGTAGGGCGAAACGCCATCGAGACTGCTGATCAGCCCGGAGGCCGTCAGCCCGCCGGCGTCGGTCTGGATGATTGTATACCGCGTCCTATCGGGCAGCAGGCTGTCGAGCGCCAGGCCGAGCTGGGCCCCGCTTTCGAGGGTGGCGGAAGCGACCCGGAAGCTGGTGACGGTGTCGGTATCGGGGTCGGCGGTAACCGTCAGAATGCCCTGGGCGCCGACCGACAGGCTGGTGGCGGTGATGGCCGCGTTATTGGTGACCGTCAGCTCGCCGTTCACCAGGTCGATGACCAGCCGCCCGTCGCTGTCGATCAGGTCGCCGATCGCCTGGGCGGCCCGGTCGGTGGAGCCGAGGGTGAAGCTGTCGGCGCCGTCCCCGAAGCTGATGTCGCCCGCGACCGTGCCGTCCACCACCGTCAGGCTGTCATCGCCTGACCCGAGCAGGATGGCGCCGCCGATCGAAGGCTCCTGGTTGTCGATCAGGCCGTCGCCGTCGGAGTCGTAGAGGTCCTCGTCATCCTCGCTGTCGACGATGCCGTCGTTGTCGGCGTCATCGTCCTCGGCATCAATGACACCGTCGCCATCGTCGTCGGCATCGACATCGTCGGTGAAGCCGTCGGCGTCGCGGTCCGGGGCCTGCGCTTGCTGCAGGATGGTGACCCCGCCGGTATTGGCCCGCAGGTCGAGGGCCACGGCCTGGCCGGTGATGGTCTCGTCGTCGGTATCCTCGTTGTCGTCGTCGGTGTCGTCTTCATCATCGGTAGCGAGGATGTAGGCGGTGATCGAGCCGCTGTTGGTCAGGCTGGCCAGGGTTCCCGAGGCGTCGAGCACGCCGATGGCGTTGCTGGTCTCGCCTCTGACATAAGAAAACAGACTGCCTGTGTTTATCATGGTCGGCAGGGTGGCCCCGGCATCGATGCGCAGGGCGATGGCGTCGAAGGCCTCCTCGTCGGCCAGAGCCGCCGAGGTCGAGACCTCTCCGACATAGATTGTGCCGTTGTTGATCAGGGTGTCGAGCACGGCGCCGCCCGTCAGATGCAGGCCCTGGACGTCGGCGGCGTAGCTGTAGGCGGTGATCGAGCCGTCCTGCAGGAAGCCGCCCTCGATCACGGTCGCAAGGCCGCTATCGCCGCCGATCTTGACCGCCGTGGCGCTGACCCCGTCGTAGACGCCGTCCGCGGAAATCGACCCGCGATTGATCAGGCCGTAGGCGTCCTCGCCCGTGCCGACCCGGCCGATCGTGACGGCCTGGCTGTCGGAGCCGATCGCCAGGGCCGGCGCCCCGCCGTAGACATAGAGGGAAGCCGTTCCCTCGAGCGAATCGCTGCGACCGTCCTGATCGAGGTCGTCATCGAGGATGCCGTCGCCGTTGTCATCCTCGTCGTCATCGTCGTCGATGCCGTCGTTGTCGTCGTCATCGTCGCTGTCGTTGTCCTTGCCGTCGTCGTCGTAGTCGTCGTCGGTGATGCCGTCGTTGTCGTTGTCGTCGTCGTCATCGTCGAGGATGCCGTCGCCGTCGTCATCGTCGTCGAGGGTGTCCTGCAGGCCGTCGCTGTCGAAGTCCGTGGTGGTGCTGGGCGCCGACTCCAGCAGAACACCGCCGGCGACACTGGCGGAGATCCGCACCGCCGGGCCGCCAGCCAGCAGGTCGTCCGCGTCGAGCGCATCAAGTCCCTCCTGCGTGCTGGAGCGGGTGGTGTAGCGATAACCGGTCGCCGAGATCGCACTTTGCAGATGCACGGCCCCGACCTCCGCGGCGACATCGATGCCGACGGCGCCTTCGCCCTGAACGATCACGGACCCGCCGGACTCCATCCGTCCGCTGACCGGTGCGGCGATGTTGATTCCGACCGCCCGATCGCCCAGCACATTGACGGCCCCGGCGATCAGGTTGCCGTCCAGCGCCGATTCCAGACTGATGCCGAAGCTGTCGTTGCCCTCGACGGTGATCGCGCCGGAGGAGCTGATGTCGCCGGTCACCGTTCCCGGGCCGCTGACCCGGATGCCGTAGCGGCCCGTCCCGGTGGCGAAGTCGCCGTCGAGGTCGCCGTCGTCGTCGGTGTCGAGATCGTCGTCAGTCTCGTCGAAGCCGTCCTCGAGGGTGATGGTCCCTTCGTTGGAGACGGTGGTGGTGAGCCCGCCGTTGACCTGGATGCCGATGGCGCCGTCGACCGCCTCGATCTCGATCTCGCCCTCATTGGTGGCGGTGTTGTTGCTGTCGACGGTGATCGCCGGGCCGGCGGTGGTCAGGACGATGGAGCCGTCCTCGTCGATGAGGACATTGTCGGGCGCGCCGCTGTTCGCCGTCGAGGTGGCGACGGGGGTGGTGCGCTCATTGCTGATGGTGGTCTCGGCCGCAGCCGGGAGCCCGAGCAGCAGCAGCGGGGTCGCGGCGGCGCCGGCGAGAAGGCGATGGCGGATCATGGACGGCCCCGGATCGAGAACTAAAGCTCGATCCGTGCCGTCGGCGCGGGGCGGATTTGCGCCGGTCCGGTTTCAGTTGGAAACGCAGGCGGTAAATCTCGCCCCGGCTTGCAGGATTAGCTGGCGGGCTTGGCCGGGACCTTGGCCAGGTCGGCGTCGATGGCGGCCAGCAGGGCGTCGGGCAGGCGGTCGGGAGCGAAGGACTGGATGGCCTTCAGGCTGAGGCCCTTCACCGGCTCGATTTCCGGATTGGCGCTGATCCCGGGGATGTGCTTTTCGAGCACGGCCTTGGTGTCCGGGTTGGCGATCAGGTCGCCGAGCGGGGTGGTGGCGGTGGAGAAGGCGGCCTTGGCGGCGGCCGGAGCCTCGGCGGCGAAGGCGGCGGGAGCGGCGGCGGTCGCCAGGAGGGCGAGCGCGAGGGCGAGCGATTTCATCTTGGTATCCCCAATGCTGGTGCGGCGAAGGCTCTGGCGGCCTTGGCGGAGGGCACAGTGCGTTATGGCGCGCGGGCTGCCAAATGAATTTGCGGCGTCAGCCGCCTGCCCGCTCGCGACCCTTGCGGCTGTCGAGCCGGCGATGGGTTTCGTCCCAGCGTTCCCGGGCGGCCTGGGCAAGGGTCTTGTAGCCGTACCGGGCAGCCGGGTCCTGGGCGAGGCTGCTGATCGTCGGGTTGCCCGGATCGATCCGCGAGAAACTGCCGACGAAGACCTCGTCCGTCGCTTCGGATTGCGGGTCCGCGACCGGGGCCGGTTGGGCGGCGGCGGGCAGGGCCGTGACTGTGGCGGCGATCGCCAGGGCGGTCACGGCAGCCGGCAGGCGATAGGAGACGCAGGCATCCTCGGCGCAGGTCCTGAGGAAGTCCCGGCGCGCCCGCTCGGTCATCGCCGAGAGATCATGGACCTGGCGCCGGCAGAGCCGGCAGGTTCCCCCGGCGTCGAGCAATTCCGACAGGGGGAGTTTGTAGGGACAGGGTCCGGTGATCTTCGGGAAGGTGGCCATCAGCTGCGCCGGATCGGCTGCCCCCGACGTCCGGGATAGCGGCGGTGGACGTCGTTCCAACGTTCCTTGGAGAGGTCGGCCAGGGTGGGCAGGCGCAGGCAGGCGACGACGATCTCGTCGTCCGCAACCACATCGACAGGGATCGGGACAGCAGACACCGACGGCTCTTGCACGGACCAGGGACGGTTGGGACCGTCTGCCGTGATGATCAGCTCGCCCGGGTCAAAGGATGAGTCTTGGGGCGCCTGTGCGAACGTCGGCGCGGCAAGAACCATCGTCGCGGCTGCGGCGACGGACGAAAGGGTCAGCAGTTTGCGCATGGTTCATCTCCCCAGATCACAGGAGTAAACGTCCAGATCGCCGTTCGATCAATCCCGTCCTTCGAGGATGGCCAGGGCCTGGGCCGCCAGCATCGGCGTGCCGTTCTCTGCGGCGCGTTCGCTGGCCGCCTGGCCGGAGAGGACGCGGCGGTAGACGCCCTGGCTGATCGAGGCCAGGCGGAAGATACCGAAGGCCATGTAGAAGGGCCAGTCGCCGATGCTGTCCCGGCCGGTGCGGCGGCAGTAGGCGGCGACGTAGTCGGCCTCGGTGGGGATGCCGCTGGCGGCGAAGTCGACCCCGACCAGGCTGCCCCAGCTCTGTGAGGTCGAGCGCCAGAGGAAGGCGTTGTAGGCGATGTCGGCGATCGGATGGCCGATGGTCGACAGCTCCCAGTCGAGGACGGCGATCAGCCTCGGCTCGGTCGGGTGGAACATGACGTTTTCCAGCCGGTAGTCGCCGTGGGCGATGGAAACGCTGTCGTCGGCCGGGATGCGGGCCGGCAGCATTTCGATCAGGGCTTCCATCTCGGGGATCAGCTCGGTCTCGGCGCCGCGATACTGTTTGGTCCAGCGGGAGACCTGGCGTTCGAAATAGCCGCCGGCGCGGCCGAAATCCTCGAGGCCGGCGGCGACATAGTCGACCTGATGCAGCCTGGCGAGGGTGGCGTTCAGGTCGTCGTAGACGGCGGCGCGGTCAGCGGGGCTGAGGTCCGGCAGGGTGGCGTCGCGGAAGATGCGGCCCTCCAGATAGTCCATGACGTAGAAGCTGGTGCCGATGACGCTCTCGTCGGTGCAGAGGGCCCGCATCTTCGGGACCGGGATCAGGCCGTCGAGCGCCTTCATCACCTTGTACTCGCGGTCGACCTGGTGGGCGCTGGCCAGCAGCACGCCCGGCGGCTTCTTGCGCAGGACGTAGAGGTGCTCGCCCTTCGAGGTTTGGGTGGTCAGCAGGAAGGTCGGGTTGGAGGCGCCGCCCTGGAACTGGTGGACCTGCATGCCGGTCCCGAAGTCCTCGACCTCGCGGGTCAGCCAGGCTTCCAGCGGGGCCGGATCGAACCAGTGGGCGGGGACGACCTCACGGACGGGCGGGGCGTTGGCGGGCGTCGTGGTCATGGCGGCGATTCCTCTTGCGCCAACAAGATGCTCGCTTTCCCCATGGGCGCCTCAAGGATTGTCTTTCCAGACAAAATGGGAGGAGCCCGAAGATGGCCGAAGAGACCGTAACATACGTGGTCGAGGACCATGTCGCGATCATCACCCTCAACCGGCCGGAGCAGCGCAACGCCCTGAACTGGGACGCCTATGCGAAGCTGGAGGCCTGTCTGCGCAAGGCGGTGACGGACGTGGAGGCGCGGTGCGTCATCGTCACGGGGGCTGATCCGGCCTTCTGCAGCGGCGACGATGTGCGCGAGATCATGGCCGGGCCGAAAGCGGTGTCGGCCGACACCACCCCGGTCGTGCGCCACAAGCCGACCCCGGCGGCGATGGCGGCTCTGGAGTGCGACAAGCCGCTGATCGCGGCGGTCAACGGAGCGGCGGTGGGCTGGGGCATGGAGCTGGCGCTCTATGCCGACATCCGCATCTGTTCGGCGAAGGCGAAGTTCGCCGAGCTGTTCATCAAGCGGGGGCTGGTCTGCGATGTGGGCGGCTTCTACCGGCTGCCGTCGATCGTCGGGCCGGCCAAGGCGGCGGAGCTGCTGTTTACCGGCGACGTGATCGATGCGGCCGAGGCGCTGCGCATCGGCCTGGTCAGCGAAGTGACGCCGCATGATCAGCTGATGGTCCGGGCGAAGGCCCTGGCGGCGCGGATCGCGGTCAATCCGCCGCTGGCCTTGCGCTACATGAAGGAGGGTCTGCGACGCGGGACCTATGGCGATCCGCGCGATCTGGGCGGCTGGGCCATCGAGACGATCCGGGCGCTGATGAAGACCGAGGATCACAAGGAGGGGGTGGCCAGCTTCCTTGAGAAGCGGCCGCCGGTGTTCACCGGGAAATAGAGGTGAAGCGGGGACACATTGAAATCGGCGATTTCAATCTGTCCCCGTTTGCTTCAGCGCCCCTCGACCCACTTGGCGTAGCCCGCGCTGCGCAGCTCACAGGCCGGGCAGGTTCCGCAGCCGTAGCCCCACGGATGCCGCTGGGTGCGGTCGCCGAGATAGCAGGTGTGAGTGTCCTCGGCGATCAGATCGACGAGCGGCCGGCCGCCGAGATCCTCGGCCATGGCCCAGGTGGCGGCCTTGTCGATCCACATCAGCGGGGTGTCGATGACGAAGCGGCTTTCGGTGCCCAGGTTCACCGCCACCTGCAACGCCTTGATGGTGTCGTCGCGGCAGTCGGGATAGCCGGAATAGTCGGTCTCGCAGACGCCCGTGACCAGGTGCTTGATGCCCCGGCGATAGGCGACGGCGGCGGCGAAGGTCAGGAACAGCAGGTTGCGGCCGGGGACGAAGGTGTTGGGCAGGCCGGACGCGTTGAAGGCGATCTGCGTCTCCTGGGTCATGGCCGTGTCGCTGATGGCGCCGAGCACCGACAGGTCGAGCAGGTGATCGCGGCCAAGCCGGGTGACGGCTGGCTCGTAGGCGGCGGCGAGTTTGCCCAGAAACGTCTGGCGGACTTCCAGCTCGACCCTGTGGCGCTGGCCGTAGTCGAAGCCGATGGTTTCGACACGGTCGAAGCGGGCCAGGGCCCAGGCCAGGCAGACGGCGCTGTCCTGGCCGCCGGAGAAGAGGACGAGGGCGGACATGGCCCATCTATAGCGGCATCACGGGCAAGTGGCGAAACAGTCGTTTGAGCGATTGCGAAACGACGTTCGAATGGCCCAGACTTGAGGCAGGCGCAGCCGGCGGAACAGTCGGCGCGCCGAACCCCTTCACCGGGTGGGAGAGACAGATGGACGCCGACGGGATCGATCAGGCGCTGATGGAGCGCATGGACGCCGCCGCCCTGCAGGGCATGCAGCTGGCGGTGTGGGCTGACCTGCAGCCGGACGCGGTGTGCGTGGTCGATCCGGACGGGAAGGAGCATTCCTTCGCCGCGGTCAATGCGCGGGCCAACCGGCTGGTCCGGTTGCTGCGGGCGCGGGGACTGACGGCCGGCGACAGCGTCGCCCTGGTCTGTTCAAACCGGGTGGAGTTTGTCGAGGTTCTGGCCGCCACCCTGCGCGGCGGCCTGCGGCTGACGCCGGTCAACTGGCACCTGACGACCGACGAGATCGGCTACATCCTGCGCGACTGCGAGGCCAGAGCGGTGATCGGCGAGGCGCGGGTGAAGGGCCTGGCCGAGGCGGTTTCGACCGCGCCGGGCGCGGAGGTCAGGCTGGCGATCGGCGGCGCTGTCGAGGGCTTCGAGCCTTACGAGGCGGCCATGGCGCCGTTCGACGGGTCGGACATCGCCGATCCGGTGCTGGGCAACGGCATGATGTACACCTCCGGCACCACGGGGCGGCCGAAGGGGGTGCATCGGCCGGTTCCGGTGGTGACGCCCTACGCCACCTTCCTGATGCGCGGCTATGTCCCTGGACAGTCGGTGCAGATGTGCGCCGGGCCGGCCTATCACGCGGCCCCGCTGGCGTTTGACGTGCGGGCGGCCATGGCCGGCGGAGCGACGCTGGTCTTCATCGACCGGTGGGACTCCGAGCAGGTGCTGAAGACCATCAGCACCCGGACGGTTACCCACTTCCACCTGGTGCCGATCATGTTCCAGCGGCTACTGGGCCTGCCGGACGAGGTCAAGACGCGGCATCCCATCGACCATGTGCGGTTCATCATCCATGGCGCCGCCCCCTGCCCGCCGGAGGTCAAGCGGGCGATGATTGACTGGTTCGGGCCCGTGCTGACCGAATACTACGCCGGCTCCGAGGGCGGAGCGGGCTTCCTGATCGACAGCCATGAGTGGCTGAGAAAACCGGGCAGCGTCGGCAAGCGTCCGGTCCTGCTGGGCGTGCGGATCCTCGATGAGGCCGGGAATGACCTGCCCAACGGCCAGGCGGGGGCCATCTACCAGCAGATGCCGCCGGGTGGCGGCTTCACCTATTTCAAGGACGAGACCAAGACGTCCGCCTCGCGGGTCGGCGACTATTTCACCATGGGCGACGTCGGCTATTTCGACGAGGACGACTACCTGTTCCTCACGGGGCGCAACGCCGAGACCATCATCTCCGGCGGGGTGAACATCTATCCCCAGGAGATCGACAACGAGCTCGTCAAGCACGCCGCCGTGGCCGACAGCGCCACCATCGGCGCGCCGCACGACGAATGGGGCGAGCAGGTGAAGGCGGTCATCCTGCTGAAACCCGGCCATGAGCCGAGCCCGGAACTGGCCGACGAGATCCTGGCCTTCGCCCGGGCCGGCCTGCCTGGCTTCAAGGTGCCCAAGAGCCTCGACTTCGTCGCCGACCTGCCCCGTTCGGAGGCCGGCAAGATTCAGCGGAACAAGGTGCGAGCGCCTTACTGGGAAGGGCGGGCGCGGCAGATCTGATGACCGAACCTCTGAGCGGCGATGTGGAGCCCGACGTCGAGTCGGAGGTCGAGGCCGACACCCTGGTCGTGCGGGAGGCCGAGTACACGGCGTTCGTGAACGACAACCTGCGTCGCAACTACATCGGCAACTTCGTGCACGGCATGCTGGGCATGACCGGCTTCCGGCTGATCAACGCCCCGACCTTCATGCCGGCCTATCTGCACCTGATCAGCGGCTCGAACACCATCGTCGGCCTGGGGCTGGCCCTGCAGCAGGTCGGCGGCATCGTCTCGCCGCTGGTGGCCGGGGCGAAGATGGAGCACCGGGCCAAGATCATGCCCTCGGCCATCGTGCTGGGCAGCCTGGGCCGCCTGGCCATCCTCGGCATGGCGCTGGCCGGCTGGTTCCTGAGCGGCAGCGCCCAGGTGGTCACCCTGCTGCTGTTCCTCTTCCTGTTCGGGGTGTTCATGGGGGCCCAGCGAGTGGCCTTCACCCTGCTGATGTCGAAGGTCATCCCGCTGCATCTGCGCGGCCGGCTGCAGGCGTGGCGCAATGCGGTGGGCGGCCTGATCGCGGCGGTGCTGGCCTACGCCTCGGGCAAGTACCTGATCGAGGCCAATGTCCTGAACAACGGCTACTCGACCACCTTCGTGCTGGCCTTCGTGCTGACCAGCGCCGGGCTGTGGGTGCTGCAGCACCAGCTGCGCGAGCCGACGCCGCCGACCATCCGGACGGCCGCCAGGCTGCGGGATCGCATGAAGGATATTCCCGGCCTGATCGCCGCCGACCCGGCCTATCGCTGGTTCCTGATCGTGCAGATGCTGGCCACCTCGGCCCGCATCGCCACGCCCTTCTACATCCTGCATGTGGGCCAGACGATGCATCTGGACGGGGCGACGCTGGGCCTGCTGTCGCTCGCCTTCCTGGGCGCCGATACGGTGTCCAACCTGCTATGGGGCTATCTCGGCGACCGCTCGGGCTTCCGGATCGTGCTGCTGCTGGCCATCGGCGGATGGATCGCCTCGACGGTGGCGCTGATGACCCTGACGACGCCGCTCGCGGTGTTCTTCGCCTTCTTCGGCCTCGGCGCCGCCCAGGCCGGCTACATGATGGCCTCGCAGACGATGATCCTGGAATTCGGCCACCGCGACGACCTGCCGATGCGCATCGGCATCTCGGCGACGGCCGAAGGGGTCACCGCCACCCTGGGGCCGCTGATTGGGGGCGCGGTGGCCGACCTGATGGGCTACAGCGTTGTCTTCGGAGCCTCGCTGGGGCTGCTCGGCGCCGCCCTGCTGGCGCTGGTTGTCGCCGTCCGCGACCCGCGAAAGGCCCGGCCATGAGCGCACCGCCCGTCACCGTCCTGACCGCCAGCGCCGAGGAGGAGGCCGCCATCCGCGAGGCGGTGCGCAACGCCGACCCCTCGCTGATCGCGCCCACGGCGCGGGTCGCGGGGCCGGAGCATATCGCCGGCCTGGTTGATCTGCTGTCCGACCCGCTGGTCTCCGGGCCGATCTATGACATTCCCCGCCCCGTCGACGCCGGCCGGATCGGGGCCTGGATCGCCCGCTCGCGCCGCCAGCAGGCGGCCGGCGAGGCGTTGCTGACGGTCACGCTCGATCCCCACGGCCGCGTCGCCGCCTACTCACGCTTCACCGTCTGGCCGCAGCATTCCTCGGCCGAGCTGGCCGGGGCGCAGCGGGCGGATCGGCAGAACAGCGGCCAGGGCACGGAAGGGGCGGCGCGGTCTTTCGGGTTCATGTTCGAGGTGCTGGGCGTGCGGCTGGTCGGACTGACAGCGGCGCTGGACAATGTGCGGTCGGCCAAGGTCATCGAAGCGGCAGGGTTCACCTCGATGGGTGAGCGGCTCAGCCGGTTGCCTGACGGCGGCTCCAGGCGCTCGCTCTATTGGGAAATGACGCGGGAGGATTGGCTGACGCGGCGGCGCCTGTTCAATCTGCCGCCAACACCATAACGCCAGGGAGACGACCATGCGGTTCGACGGCGACTACACCATGACCATCGGCGGCAAGGGCGTCGCCGGCGCCTCCAGCTTCGACGTGCTCAACCCGGCCAACGAACAGGTCATCGGCCAGGCGCCCGATGCCAGCCGTGAGCAGCTGGACGAGGCCGTCGCCGCCGCCCGCCAGGCCTTCCCGGCCTGGGCCGCCACCCCGATCGCCAGGCGCAAGGAACTGCTGCTGGCCATGGCCGGCGCCATCGCCGCCAAGGGCGAGGACCTCAAGCGCCTGCTGACCAGCGAACAGGGCAAGCCGCACGGCGACGCCTTCGGCGACGTCATGGGCGGCGCCTACTGGCTGCAGGCCACCGCCAGCCTCGACCTGCCCGTGCATGTGGTGGAGGACACGGCCGAGCGCCGGGGCGAGACGCGCCATGTGCCGATCGGCGTGGTCGGGGCCATCGCGCCGTGGAACTTCCCGGTCATCCTGGCCATGTTCAAGCTGGCCCCGGCCCTGCTGGCCGGCAACACGGTGGTGCTGAAGCCGTCGCCCTTCACGCCGCTGACGACGCTGAAGATCGGCGAGATGCTGCGCGAGGTCCTGCCGCCCGGCGTGCTCAACATCGTCACCGGCGGCGACGCCCTCGGCCCCTGGATGACCAGCCACCCCGGTATCGACAAGGTCAGCTTCACCGGCTCGACCCAGACC
>JANPKF010000224.1:0-10906 GCA_031425895.1 Caulobacteraceae bacterium
CGTTGCCGCCCCGGGCCTGAACGTCGCGGCCGAGGGCGCCCATCAGGCTGACCAGGACCTTCCGACAGTTCTGCTCCGGCGTCTTGCCCAGGCCCGTGCGGCGGCTGCCTTTCAGCGGTCCGATGACCTTGACGACGGCGGCCGGCTGGTTGCCGAAATAGAACTTAACGCCGGCCGGCAGGTCCTTCGCCAGTTTCGGATCGGCGAGCGCCTCGGCGATATCGAAGGTCTGAACCGTCGGCAGGGGCTTGGCGGCCGGCGCGGCAGTGGGCGCGGCGCCGAGCAGGATCGCGCAGGCCAGGGCCGTGGTGAACTTTTTCATCGTCATCTTCCTGATTTGGGCGGCGAGGCCCCTACTCCACCACTGCGATCGAGGCCGCGAGGCTGACGGTCACCATCTGCAGGCCGAGCACGCATTCGAACTTGCCGGGGGCGGCGCCCGGGCGGCCCGCATAGTTTGAGCGGATGCCGACCAGGGCGTTGCCGCCCTTGGCCTTGGCCTCTTCACTCAGCGTGATCAGGGCATTGCCGGCGACGCGGATGCAGCGGGCGCTGATCGGCGTGCGGCGGGCAGGGCGCACGCCCACGCGGCTGGTCTCGGTGGCGCCGACTTCCGAGACGACTTTGGCCGGCTCGTCTCCGAAGAAGAGCTTCACACCCGGCGCCAGCTTGGCGGCGACGGCGGGGTCGGCCGCGGCCGCCCGCAGCTCATAGACCAGGATATCGCCCTGCCCCGCCCCGGTCGCCACGGTGGCCGGCGCGGTGGCCGCGATCAATCCAGTCGCCATGACCAGAGTCTTCAAACGCTTCATCACCCGCCCCTTGTGCATGGCCCGGCTACGCCTGTTCGACGGTGGCGGCGATCCTGATTTTCATGACGATCCCCCCGGACCAGTGACGCGTAACAGGTGCGCAGCCTACACCCCGAGTCGCACGGGTTGAAGAGGCGAAGATCACGACCTCTTCAACGCCCTGGCGATCGCTTCTCTGAGGCCGCGCCCTTGACCGGGCAACCCGTTCCGACTGGACGGAACGCGGTCTAGCGGACGGTCGCGACCGTGCCCTTGAGCGCCACGCCGGCCATGATGCCGCCGGCGCCGCAGACATAGGTGTCGTTGCTCGTGGTCTCGGCGCCCTTGTAGTTGGACTTGATGCCGACCACGGCGTTGCCGCCGCGCGATTTCGCGTCCTCGCCGATGGCGATCAGGGCGCTGAGCATCGCCCATTCGCAGGCGGTCTTGTCGCTCTTCTTGAACGAGCTGGTCTTCTTGTTGGTGCTGGTCTCGCCCAGGGTCTTGCCGACCTTGGCCTTCTGGCTGCCGAAGTAGAAGCGAACGCCGCTGGGCAGCTTGTCCTTGAATTCCGGATTGTTCAGGACATCGGCGATCGGAAAGTTGATGTGCTCGTCCCGGCCGGCGGCCAGGGTTGGCGTGGCCGGCGCGAGGGTGGCGATCAGAGCGACGGACAGGGCGGCTGTGGCGAACGTCTTCATGTCGAACCCTTTGCGGCGAGTGAACAACAGGCCGCGAGATTACACCGCTCCGCGACGGACTCAACGTGGACGGGGTGGACCCGGTGTCCTAAGACAACGCCCATCGTGGGGCGGGCCCCATGGGTGGGCGATGATGACCTTGTCGGGGGATGAGTAGAGCGTATGGCGGCGACCTGGGCCAACACGGCTGAACGGGGCGCGTTTGCGGGGCTGTGGCTGGTGGCCACGGTCTACCGCCTGCTGGGCCGCCGGCTGGCGATGGTGCTGCTGGCCCCGGCCGTCTTCTACTTCTACCTGACCGGCAAGCGGCAGCGGGAGGCGTCGCTCGACTGGCTGCGCCGGGCCAGGGAGCACGGGGCCGACATCGGCGAGGTGACCTGGTGGACGGGTCTGAAGCATCAGTTCGTCTTCGCCGGCGGGGCCCTTGATCGCTTCTCGGCCTGGCTGGGCGATATTCCGCCGGAGAAGACGGTCGGGCTGGATGATCCGGAGTTCAAGGAGGTGCGCGCCGATCGGCGGGGCGCCGTGGTGCTGTCGGCGCATCTGGGGGTGCCGGAAGTCATGCGGGCCATCGCCACGCTTGGTGAGCGGCGCGGGGTCAACATCCTGGCCCACAGCGCCAACGCCGCCAAGTTCGCCGAGATGATGGCCAAGCTGGCGCCGCGCTCCACGGTGCGGATCATCGAGGTCACCGACCTCGGCCTCGCCGCCTCCATGACCCTGGCCGCGTCGATGGAAGATGGCGACTGGGCTGTGATCCTGGCCGACCGTGTCGCCCCCGGCGGCAAGAGCCCGTCGATCTGGGCGCCGTTTCTGGGTCAGGACGCCCCGTTTCCGGCGGGGCCCTTCATTCTGGCGTCCGCGCTGAAATGTCCCGTCTACACCCTGTTTTCCGTGCGGCAGGAAGGCAGATATCGGGTCATCCTGCGGAAGTTCAGTGAACGGCTTGATTTTCCGCGCAAGGACCGCGAAGCAGCCCTGAAGGGGACAGTGAACCGTTTTGCCAAGGTTCTTGAGGAACAGGCGCTCGCCAACCCGTTCCAATGGTTCAACTTTTATGATTTCTGGCGACTGTAGGGGCTCGGGGGCTATGGACGGCGTGAACGATTTTTCCGGCTACAGCCAGGGCATCGCCTTTGGCGACGGACCCTTGAGCATCGATGACATCTGGGCCCTGTCAACGGGACAGGTCTCCCTGCGCCTGACCACCAAGGATGCGGCCCTGGCCGCCATCGCCCGCTCGGCCGGTCACGTCGAGGCCACCCTGGCCCGTGACGGCGTCATCTACGGTGTCACCACCGGCTATGGCGACAGCGTCACCCGCGGCGTGCCCAACCCGCTGGTCACCGAACTGCCCCTGCACCTGACCCGCTTCCACGGCTGTGGCCTCGGCCGGATCCTCGAGCCGCATGAGACCCGCGCGGTGATGGCCGTGCGCCTGGTCACCCTGATGCGCGGCTGGTCGGGCGTCAGCCTGGATCTGGTGCGGCTGCTCAGCGACATGCTGCGCCTCGACATCCTGCCGCTGATCCCGGCCGAGGGCAGCGTCGGCGCCAGCGGCGACCTGACCCCGCTCAGCTACATCGCCGGCGCGCTCGCCGGGGAACGGGACGTTCTCTACAACGGCCAGGTGATGAGCTCGGCCGAGGCCTTCGCCAAGGCCGGCCTGTCGCCCATCAAGCTGAAGCCGAAGGAAGGCCTGGCGGTCATGAACGGCACGGCGGTGATGACCGGCCTCGCCGCGCTCGCCTTCCACCGCGCCGAACAGATGTCCAAGCTGGTCTGCCGCCTGACCTCGATGGCGTCGCTGGCCCTGCTGGGCAACCCGGCCCACTTCGACGAAGCCCTGATGAGCGCCAAGCCGCACCCCGGCCAGATGCGTGTCGGGGCCCGGCTGCGCGCCGACCTCGCGGAGTTCGCCCGCCTGCACACGCCTACCCGCCTGCAGGACCGCTATTCGATCCGCTGCACCCCGCACGTCGTCGGGGTGCTGGAAGACATGCTGGGCCACTTCCGCCAGACCATCGAGACCGAGATCAACAGCGCCAACGACAACCCGCTGTTCGACCCCGAGACCGGCCGCACGCTGCATGGCGGCCACTTCTACGGCGGTCACATCTGTTTCGTGATGGACAGCCTGAAGAACCTGATCGCCAACCTGGCCGACCTGATGGACCGTCAGCTCGCCCTGCTGGTCGACACCCGGTACAATAACGGCCTGCCGTCGAACCTTTCCGGCGCCACCGGCGAGCGCGCCCCGATCAACCATGGCCTGAAGGCCGTGCAGATCGGCGTCTCGGCCTGGACCGCCGAGGCCCTGAAGCTGACCATGCCGGCCTCGGTGTTCAGCCGCTCGACCGAGTGTCACAACCAGGACAAGGTCTCGATGGGCACCATTGCGGCCCGGGATTGCCTGCGGGTGCTGGAGCTGACCGAACAGGTCGCCGCCGCCCACATCATCGCCTGCACCCAGGCCCTCCGCCTGCGCCTTCGCGACGGGGGCCTGAAGGAGGCGGAACTGGGCCAGCGGGTCGGCGACTTCCTCAAGGAAACCGGCGACCATGTGCCGTTCATCGATGAGGACGCCCCGCTCGACAAGACCCTGCGCGGCCTTTGCGCCGGCCTCGCCGCCGGCCAGTGGTCGGGAATTCTGGCGGACATCTGATGGCTGCGATCGTCACGGCGACGACCACCGCCAAGCCGCAGTTCTACGACATCGACTCGATGAACATCGTCTGGCACGGCTACTACCCCAAGTTCATGGAGCTGGGCCGCGTCGCCATTCTCGACAAGATCGACTACGGCTACGAGCAGATGATCGCTTCGGGCTATGGTTGGCCGATCATCGACATGCGGTTCCGCTATGCGCGGCCGATGCGGCTCCATCAGGAGATCGAAATCGTCGCCGGCATCACCGAATGGGAAAACCGCCTCAAAATCGACTATGAATTCAAGGACCTGAAGACGGGTCAGAGACTCAATCGCTGCTCCAGCGTGCAGGTTGCGATCGAAATCGAAACGGAGACGATGCTTTGGGAAACCCCGTCCATCCTGCGCGAAAAGCTGGCGCCCTGGTTGCCGGCTGCCTGATCGCCGGCATGGTGATCGGGGCCGCGGGCCCGTCGTTCGCCGCCTGCGCCGACCCGTTCAAGCTGAAGGCCGAAACCGGCAGCTTCGATTTCAAGCAGACCCGCCGCCTGTCCAGCATGAAGACGCCGCTGATCAGCACCGGGGTGGCGACCGCCAAACCGGGCCGCATCGACTGGCGGGTGGTGAAGCCGGTCGACGTGCGGCTGACCATCACGCCCGGCAGGATCACCCAGTCGGTCCAGGGCGGACCGGCCCAGGCCGTGGGTCCCGCCAGCGCAGATCCCTTCCTGCGCAGCTCGGGCCTGTTCGAGATTCTCAGCGGCAACTACGACGCCCTGCGGAAGTACTACGTGATCGGCGGCGGGCCGGGCGCGTCAGGCGGGGCGTGGAAGCTCAGCCTGAAGCCCAGGGACGCCAACCTCGGCCGGTTTCTCTCCACCATCGAGATCGCCGGCTGCGCCCGCGCCGAGGCGGTGACCATCCGCCAGGCCAACGGCGACACCATCGCCATCGAGATGGGCGCGGTGCGCAAGGGATGATCTGACGTGACCGGGGGGCGCAAGGGACTGTTGTGGGGCTATCTGGTCGCCTGCTTGCTGGCGGCGGCCTTCATTGCGTTTCGCCTGCTGGGCGGCGCCGCCCTCGACACCGATATCCAGTCCCTTCTGCCCGCCAAGGCCCTGAAGCCTCCGATCCGCGAGGCCATGGTCCAGGCCGGAGCCGCCGCCTCGTCCCGCGTCGCCATGCTGGTCTCGGCCCCGACCCCGGACAAGGCGCAGGAGGCCGCCGCCGACCTGTCGAAACGCCTCAAGGACAGTGGGGTCTTCGTCGATTCGGCCGTGGACGGCGAACAGACCGGCCGCTGGATGTTCGCCAACCGCAACCAGCTGCGCTGCGAGCCGGGCCCCGCCGACCTTGATCCCGAGGGCGTGGTGCAGGCCTCCCTGGTCCAGCTCTATTCACCGGTGGCGCCGGTCAGCGGCGAGATGCTGCTGCGCGATCCCTTCCTGCTGACGCTTCGCCTGACCGGCTGCCTGCTGCCGACCACCGGCTTCGGGACAGCGGGCGATGACGGCTCGGTGCTGATCAGCGGCCGGTTGAACGGCTCCGCCTACAAGCTGGACACCCAGGCGACCTTCACCAAAGTCATCGCCGACTGGACCGCGGCCCACCGGTCCGACGGCGCGACGATCGCCCGCGCCGGCGCCGCCTTCCATGCCGAGGACGGCGCCCGGCACGCCCGGAAGGACATCTCGACGGTCGGGGTCGCCTCGACCCTTGGCATCATCCTGCTGCTGCTGGTCGTCTTTCGGCGCTTCCGGACCCTGCCGATCACCCTGCTGGTGGTGGGCGCCGGTTACCTCGGATCGCTGGTTGCGGTGCTGGCGGTGTTCCCGACCGTGCACATGCTGACCTTCGTGTTCGGGTCGGCCTTTGTCGGGGTCACGGCCGACTACGCCATCTACTACCTCTCGACCGGGCCCATGACCCGCTGGGAGAGCAGCGCCGGGCGGTTGAGGTTGATCTTCCGGCCGGTGACGGTCTGCATGATCACCTCGGCCATGGGCTTTGGCTGTCTGGCGCTGTTCGGGGTGCCGATCTTCAGCCAGATCGCGGTGTTCGCGGTCGGTGGCCTGCTCAGCGCCTGGGCCTGCGCCTTCCTGGTCGTGCCGCTGTTTGATCGCACGGTCGCGGCGGGCCGGGCCGAGCGCTTCGCCGCCATCTGGCATGGGCTTGAGGCCGACATCGGCAGGGCGCGCTGGAACGCCTGGACCTTCGGCGGATTCCTGCTGGTGTTCACGGCCGGCGCGGCCTGGGCCCTGACCCACTTCGCGACCCTGGACGACGTGCGCAGGTTCCAGGCCCGCTCGCCCGCGCTGGTCGCCGAGGAAGAGGTGGTGCGCAAGGCCTCCGGCATCGGCTTCAGCCCCAACTTCCTGCTGTCCTGGGGGCCGACCGCCGACGCGGCCAAGGCCCGCGAGGCCTCGGTGCTGGCCGCCCTGCCGGCCGAAGCGCGCGCGGGGATCCTGGCGCCCGGCCGCTTCGACCCGTCGGCCGCCGAAAGGGCGGCGACGCAGGCCCACGTCACGTCGGCGCTGATCGGCGCTCGCCTGCCCGAGCGAGCCGCGCTGCTGGGCATTCCGGTTTCAGACTTCAAACCGCTCGAAGCCCCCGGCGCCGTCAAGCTGCCGGACTGGATCGCCAGCCTGGGCGGCGAGTCGCAGCACCTGTCCTACCTCATCGCCCCCGTGCCGGAGGCCGCCGCCCCGGCCGTTATCGCGGCGACGGCAAAGCTTTCCGACGCAGCCTACGTCGACCCGGCCAACGCCTACACCGAAGCCTTTGCCAGCTATCGCCAGGCGGCAGGGCTGGCGGTCCTCGCCGCCTTCGTCGCCATCGGCCTGGTGCTGGTGCTGATCTATCGGCGGCTGTCGTCGTTGAGCGTGCTGATCGCCCCGGCCATGGGCGTCGCCGGCGGGGTCATCGCCGCCAGCGCGCTGGGCACGCCGATGAGCTTCTTTTCGCTGATGGGGGCCTTCGTCGTCGTCGGTACGGGGGCGGACTATTCGATCCTTCGGTATGAGGCGGCCATCGGCAAACGCTCGCCCCTGGCCGGATTGCCCATCCTGATCACCGCCCTGACAGCCATCCTGTCGATGGGACTTTTGAGCCTCAGTTCCACCTATCCCGTGAGAGCCTTCGGCATCGCCGTTGCGGCAGGCCTCGCCATCTCTTACGGGTTGTCCTTTGTTGCTGCCTACTTCGGGGGAAGAGATGTCCGAGAAGCTTGATGTCGTGATCATCGGGGCCGGCCCTTCGGGCGCCGCCGCCGCTGCTTTCCTTCGCAAGAAGGGCCGCTCGGTCGAGGTGATCGAGAAGACCCACTTCCCGCGCTTTTCTATCGGCGAGAGCCTGCTGGCGCAATCGGTCGCCATTCTCGAAGACGCCGGCCTGATGCCGGCCGTAGAGGCGGGCGGCTTCCAGTACAAGGACGGCGCCGCCTTCCAGTTCAAGGACGACTACAAGGACATCTACTTCCCCGACAAGTCGGCGGAGGGTCCGGGCACCACCATCCAGGTGATGCGGTCGAAGTTCGACAAGATTCTTGCCGACGGCGCGGCCGAGATGGGCGCCAAGGTGGTCTATGGCGAGGAAGTCATCGCCTTCGAGAGCGACGACGATGGCGTCAAGCTGACGGTCAGGAACGAGGAGGGCGATGTCCGCACCATCGAGGCGCGCTTCTGCCTCGACGGCAGCGGGTTCGGCCGCACCCTGAGCAAACTGCTGGACATCGAGGTTCCGTCCAACTTCCCGCCGCGCCAGGGCGTCTTCTGCCAGGTGAAGGACAACATCGACGACCCGACCTTTGACCGGAACAAGATCCTGGTCTCGATCCATCCCGAGCATCGTCACGTCTGGTACTGGCTGATCCCGCTGGCCGACGGCATCTCGTCGATGGGCGTCGTGGGCTCGCCGGAGATCATCAAGGCGGCCGGCGAGACGGAGCAGGAGCGCCTCGACACCCTGGTCGGCGCCACCACCCGGATGAAGGAGGTGCTGAAGAACAAGCAGCCCTACCGCGAGCCCGGCACCATCCACGGCTACGCCTGCTCGGTGAAGAGCCTGTATGGCCCCAGCTACGCCCTGCTGGGCAATGCCGCCGAGTTCCTTGACCCGGTCTTCTCCTCCGGCGTCACCATCGCCCTGAAGTCGGCCCAGCTGGCCACCGGCCTGATCGACCGCCAACTGAACGGCGAGACCGTCGACTGGCAGAAGGACTTCTCCGACGAGCTCTACGTCGGCATCGACACCTTCAGGGCCTGCGTCTCGACCTGGTACGATGAGAGCCTTCAGCGGATCATCTTCAACAAGCCGGCCGAGTCCAACGACATCGTCCGTCACCTGACCTCGGTGCTGGCCGGCTATGCCTGGGACCGCAGCAATCCCATCGTCCAGCAGCCGGACCGCTATCTGAAGACCGTCGACCGCTACCTGACCACGATGCAGGTATGATCGGCCGGGTCGCCCCGCTGCTGTTGGCCGGCCTGCTGCTGACCGGCTGCGTGACCGGCCCGCGGGCTGGTCCGCCGCCGCCGGCCGGCGTCGCGGCAGTGGCGCGCGACAGGGTCTACCTGACCCTGCCGGTCCCTCCAGGCTATCCGGGCGAAACGGAGATTGCCCAGTCCATCGTCGCCTCCTACGGCCCGCGCAAGGTGGCTTTCGACGCGCTGGTCAGCCTGTCGCCGGCGAAGGTGACCATTATCGTCACGGCTCCGGCCGGCCCGCGCGTCGCACAGATCGACTGGGATGGCGCCGGCGTACGCACCACGACCGACGGCGCGCCCCCGCCCGGCTTCCGGGGCGAGAACGTGCTGGCGGATCTGGTCATGACCAGCTGGCCGAAGGCGGCGCTGGAGACGGCGCTGGCCGGGCGGCTGGAGGTCTGGGACTACCCCGATGGTCACCGCAAACTGGTGCGCGGCAAGGAGCTGGTGGTCGATATTCCGCCGGCCGTTCGCGATGCTGACGGGTCGAGCAAACGCACCCTGACCAATCACGACTTCGGCTACAGCCTGGTGATCGTCTCGCGCGAGGCCGGCCAGTGATCCATCGCGCGCGCCGCCAGGCCTTTGTGCAGAGCCATGCCGTGGCCTGCGCGCTGGGCGCGGATCGCGCGCAGGTGGCCGCCAACCTGTTCAGCCCCGCGCCGCCGACCGTGACCGGACGCTGGACCCTGGCCGACGGGCGGCAGGTTCCGGTAGGCGCCCTGCCCTTCTCGCTCGGCGAGGGCGATCCGACGGACCAGACGCGTCGCAGCCGCACCAATCGCATGCTCGCCCATACGCTGAAGGAACTGGGGCCGGCGGTCGCCGCCGCCATCGACCGGTACGGCGCCGCCCGCGTCGGGGTGGTGCTGGGCACCAGCACCTCCGGCGTCGACGAGAGCCTGCACGCCCTGCGCATCAGGCTGGCGGGCCAGGACTGGCCAGAGGGCTACCATTTCGACGTCCAGGAGCTGAACGATCCGGTCGCCGCGGCCCAGGCCCTGACCGGCGCCGCTGGTCCCGCCTATGCGGTGTCCACCGCCTGCACCTCGGGGGCCAAGGCGATCGCGGCCGGGGCCCGGCTGATCGCGGCCGACCTCTGCGACGCCGTCCTCTGCGGTGGCCTCGACACGCTTTGCGACCTGACCCTGAACGGCTTTGGAGCGCTGGAGGCGTTGAGCCCCGAGCTGACCAACCCCTTCAGCGTCAATCGCAAGGGCATCAACATCGGCGAGGGCGCCGGCCTGTTCCTGCTGACCGTCGATGAGGCGTCCGTGCGTGTGGCCGGCTGGGGCGAGACCAGCGACGCCCACCACATCTCCGCCCCCGACCCGACCGGCGCTGGCGGCGAGGCGGCGGCCCGCAAGGCTCTGGCCATGGCGGGTCTGGACCCTTCCGATATCGGGTATGTGCATCTGCACGGCACCGGCACCGAGCTCAACGACCGGATGGAATCCGGCGTCATCAGCCGGGTGTTCGGCGACGCCACGCCGGTCAGCTCGACCAAACCGTTGACCGGTCACACCCTCGGGGCCGCCGGTGCGGTGCAGGCCAGCTTCTGCCTGATGGCTTTCGAGCAGGATGGCGCTCTGCCGCCCCACATCTGGGACGGTCAGATCGACCCCGAGCTGGCGCCGGTCCGCCTGGCCGCCCCGGGCGACAGGGAACCCGGCCTCAAGCACGCCCTCTCCGCCTCCTATGCTTTCGGCGGCAACAACGCCGCCGTCATCCTCAGCCAGTCATGACCCAATACCCCGCGATCGAACGGCTCGTGCCACACCGGCCTCCCATGCTCTTCGTCGACCGCATCATCGGCGAGGACGGCGCGACCACCCTCGCCGAGCACCGGGTGACCGCTGACAACCTGTTCCTGGTGGCCGGCAAGGGCGTGCCCGCCTATGTCGTCTTCGAGATGATGGCCCAGGGCATCTGCGCCACGGACGGCCTGCGCCGCTACCGCCGCGGCCAGGAACCCGAGCTGGGCTTTCTGCTCGGCTGCCGCAAGTTCGCCGCGACCCGCGGCTGGGTGCAGCCGGGTGAGATGCTGACCCTGGAATCGATCTGCCTGCTGGACGGCGAGACCTCAAGCTATCAGTGCCGGGTGCTCGATGAGCAGGGCGCAGAGATCGCCACCGCCACCGTCAACGTCTTCCAGCCGGCCAACATGGCTGCCTATCTTGAAGGAACCAAGCTGTGAGCCGTGAGCTGAACGCCAAACGCCCGGTGCTGGTCACCGGGGCCAGCAAGGGTATCGGCCGGGCCAGCGCCATCCGCATCG